>NZ_DASYDG010000030.1:0-251318 GCF_036499745.1 Pinirhizobacter sp. | reverse complement strand
GCAGCTTGATGATGCGCGGCAGGATGCGCGGCGCCGGCACGATGGCCAGGCCCGAATCACGGCCGAAGGCGTCCACGCCTTCCAGTTCCACGATGAAGTTCAGGCTCTTGTTGACCAGGCGCGGGAACGGGTGGGTGGGATCCAGCCCGATCGGCGTCACCAGCGGCGCCACTTCCTGGCGGAAGTAACGGCGCACCCAAAGCTTCTGCTTGTTGGTCCACTGCGTGCGGCGGACGATGCGGATCTTCCGCTCGGCCAGGGCAGGCATGATCTGCTCGTTCAATATGCCGTACTGGCGCTCGATCACCTTGTGCGCCAGTTCGGAAATCTCAGCCAGCGCCCGCTTCGGGCTGATGCCGTCAGCGCCGATCAATTCATGGTCGAAGGCAATCTGCTGTTTCAGGCCGGCCACGCGGATCTCGAAGAATTCGTCCATGTTGCTGGAGAAGATCAGCAGGAACTTCAGACGTTCGAGCAGCGGCTTGGATTCGTCCACCGCCTGTTCGAGTACGCGGATGTTGAACTGCAATTGCGACAGCTCGCGGTGGATGTAGAGCTCGGTATGGGACAGGTCCACCGGTGCCGGTGCGGGCACCGGTGCGGGCGCGAGGTCCTGCGCCAGCACTTCGGACGGGGTATCCATGTCGGGCGTGGTCTGGGTTGCTGAATTCAAGCGACGCTCCGATCATTGGGTCACATTGAACCTTAAGCCATGGCGGCTGACGGATTTGTGACACTAAAGGGTTTAATCCTTTAGGGTAGTCCTGTCAGGGTTTTCTTGCCTCACGGGCATCGAGCCGGGTTTGCCGCCACGTGAGCAACGGTGTCACCGTTACCCCATGCAGCACCACGCTTGCCACCACCACGGTGATGGCGAGATCGGCAACCCGGCTCGCCGAAGGTCCCTGCAAGCCATGGGTAAGCGCATAGGCAAGATAGTTCACGCTGCCTATGCCGCGGATGCCGAGCCAGCCGAACAGCAGGCGCCTGGGTCCTGGCGCGGCCGAACCCATCGTGGCGATCCAGACCGCTACAGGCCGGATCACCACGAACAAAGCCAGTGCCAGCCACAGGCCGGCCGTATCGAACCGCCATGCCAGCGCCGCGCCCAACAGGAACACCAGGCCAGCGGCGATCAGGCGTTCGATGGTGTCGCCGAAGCTGAGCGCATCGCTTACCACCAGTCCCACCGATTCAGTCGGCTCCCCCTGGCCCTGGACGCGCCGGCGGTTGGGGTTGACCAACTCCTCGGCCGGCGGGTGGCTATCGTCGCTCCGCGCGGAAGGATGCGGATGGCGCGCCACCACGAACAGCTCGGCGCGCCGCAGGCCAACGCCTGCGGCAAAGGCGGCCAGGAAGCCCGACGCTGACAGCGACTGCGCGGCAGCATAGGACAGCGCCATCAGGGCCAGGGCAAGGAAATCGTTGGGGGCAACGTCCTTTTGCGAGCTCTTCAGGCGGGCACCGAGGAGCCCCACGCACCAGCCCATGGCGAAACCGATGGCACCGCCGGCGAGGAGTCCCCACAGTACGTCCACGGCAAACCAGTGCCCCCACGTGCTGCTTCCATGGGGCACGAGCAGGGCCATAGCCAGCAGCAGCATGGGCATGGCCGCACCGTCGTTCATGCCTGCCTCGCCCGACAGCGACACCCTCAGGTTGTCGTCGTCGCTGGCATCGTCGACCGAGATCAGGCTGGCCAGCACCGGATCGGTGGGCGCCAGGATGGCGGCCAGTGCCAGCGCCACGGGCCACGGGAATCCCAGCCAGGCGTGGGCCAGCCATGCCACGCCTGCAACCGTCAGCACCATTGCCGGGAACGCCAGGCGCAAAGCCAGGAGCCAGCCGATATCGTCGAAGGGCAGGCGCAGTTTCAATCCGGTGATGAACAACGACACCACCAGGGCCATCCCGGTCACATGGCCAAGCCAGGTCACGTGTCCGGCAATGTCCACGCGAATGACATCCATTACCCAGGGGCCGCCAACGATGCCCGCGGCCAGAAACAGCCCGAAAGAGGTAATCGGGCCACGCTGGATCAGGCCCGAGGCCAGTGACATGGCCAGGAGCAGGACGCCGATGGCCGCCGTCCAGCCGAGGAAGTCCATGGTTCTGTCCTTTGCACCGGATGGTTGGACCGATCTTTCACGTCCGGGGATGAAACCTAGGCATACGTTCTTAAGATCATGCGAGGTTTCATTCATGACGCCGCTGGACAGACCACTCAAGCGCGAACTCGCCATCGGCGAGACCCTCTACACGCTCACCATCGACCCCGACGGGCTGAAACTCACCGAAAAAGGGCGTCGCAAGGGGGTGGAACTGGCCTGGAAGGACATCGTCAACGGCGATGCCGGCCTCGCTGCGGCGCTCCAGGCGTCGATGGGCGCGCGTTGAGCCTGGTTAGCCTGCGAACACTGGCTCAGGCTCCAACTGGACGCCAAACCGCGTCGCCACGGCTGCCTGCACCTTTCGCGCGAAGGCGAGCAGTTGAGGCCCCGATGCCTTGCCATGATTGACCAGTACCAGGGCGTGCCGTCCGGAAATGCCCGCGTCGCCATCGCGATGGCCTTTCAGGCCAGCCGCCTCGATCAGCCATGCCGCGGAGAGTTTCGCCGTGCCGCCGGCATGTGGCCACGACGGTAAACCCGGATGAGCCAGTTGCAACGCGTGCGCCTGGGCGGCACTGACGATCGGATTCTTGAAGAAGCTACCGGCATTGCCGATGACGGCCGGGTCCGGAAGCTTGCGCGAGCGAAGCCGCACCACGGCCTCGGCCACGTGGAAGGCTGCGGGTTTTTCAACGCCCATGGCGGTGAGTTCTTCACCGATGCCCGCGTAGTCCAGCCGCAGCCGCGGCGTGCGGGGCAGGGCAAAGGTCACCGCAGTGATGATCCAGCGATCAGGCTGATGCTTCATGGTGGAATTGCGATACGAGAACGCGCAGGCGTTGCGGTCGAGTGTCACGAATGCTCTGGCCTGCCGGTCGTAGGCTTCGACACTATCGATGAATTCGCCCACCTCCACGCCATAGGCGCCGATGTTCTGGATCGGAGCAGCTCCCACCGTGCCCGGGATCATGATCAGGTTCTCGAGCCCCGCATATCCCCTGCCCAATGACCAGCGCACGAAATCGTCCCAGCGTTCGCCCGCCGCCACGCGCAACAACACGTGGTCGTCGCGCTCGAACACCTCCACGCCCTGGGTTGCCATCACCAGCACCGTGCCGCGGTAGTCGCCGGTGAACAACACATTGCTGCCTTCACCCAGCACGAACACCGGACCCTGCGCGACGGCCGGATAAGCCAGTACTTCGGGAAGCCTGGTCGGATCGCGCACTTCCACCAGCAGGTTGGCGTGGGCAGCCACGCGAAGCGTATTGCGGCCAGCCAGCGTGGCGTTGCTGGCCAGGGCGAAGCCGCCGAGGTCGGTCAGCGGCTCGATCATGCCCCGTTCCCCTGGCGGCGGATTTCCCCGACACATTCGCCAATGAGTTCGGGCCCCCGGTAGACCATCCCTGAGTACAACTGGACAAGGCTGGCGCCGGCGGCGATCTTCTCCGCTGCCTGGGCGCCCTCGACGATGCCACCGACCCCGACGATGGCAATCCGTTCACCCAGGCGCTGGCGCATGGCGTGAAGCACGCTGGTGGACTTGTCGAAAAGCGGTGCACCGGAGAGGCCGCCGGTTTCCTGGGCGTGCTGGCCATCGACGCCGTCGCGGGACACCGTGGTGTTGGTGCAGATGACGCCATCGATGCCGCTGGCCAACAGTACTTCGGCCATGCCATCGAGTTCAGCGTCGGTGAGGTCGGGGGCGATTTTCAGCAACATGGGTTTGCGCTTGCCGGTCGACGCCAGGCGCTCCTGGGTCTGGCGCAGTTCGCCAATGAAACGGCGCAGGGTTTCTTCGTCCTGGAGGTCGCGCAGGCCCTGGGTGTTGGGCGAGGAAATATTCACCGTGATGTACGACGCCAGCGGCCATGCGCGTTCAAGGCACAGCTGGTAGTCGTGCACGGCGCGCTCGTTGGGGGTGTCTTTGTTCTTGCCGATATTGATGCCCAGTACGCCGCGGTATGTGGCTTTGCCGACGTTGCGCACCAGTGCATCGATGCCTTCGTTGTTGAAGCCCATGCGGTTGATGACCGCTTCGTGCGCGGGCAGGCGGAACATGCGTGGGCGCGGATTGCCTTCCTGCGGCCGAGGCGTGACAGTGCCGATCTCGATGAAGCCGAAGCCCAGCGCGCCCAGGGCGTCGATGTGCTCGCCGTTCTTGTCCAAACCGGCGGCCAACCCCACGGGGTTTGGAAAATCGATGCCGAAGGCGCGCACCGGCAACGCTGCAGGCGGTTGCGCGATGTATTTCATCAGGTTGCTGCGTTCGGCGACGCCCAGTGCGTACAGGGTGACGCGATGCGCGGTTTCAGCGTCCAGGGCGAACAACAGGGGGCGGGCGAAGGAATACATCAGGTCAGGCGATCCGTCCGGCGTAGACGCGGGTGTCGTGGTCGAAGTCCACGTGGCCATCCGTGGACGTGGTGTCGAAGAGCCTGCGCAGTGCCTGGAGCATTGGCCCGTAGGCCGGGCTCCCGGCCTTGGGCACATAAGAGGACGATAGCAGGCGTCCCTCCAGCGCGGGGTAGTCCAGGCGCTTACTGTGGGGGAAGCGGTCCTTGCCGATCATGCTGTCGCCGAAATAAGCCTGCATCGAATCGTCGTCGGCGTAGCTCTCGGCAACGTTGGCATAGTCCACGCCGTACTCACGGAGCAGTTTCTCATAGCCTTCCAGGAACGGCGTGCCGGTGAGCCGGCGGCTGTTCCAGAACAGAGCGACGAATCCACCCGGGCGCACGATGCGGGCGAATTCCGCGCGCGTTGCGTCCTGGTCGAACCAGTGGAAGGCCTGGCCGGCGATCACGCCGTCGACGCTGCGGTCGTCTAGCGTGGTTGCCTCGGCGCGGCCGTCGACAGCCTTGAAGCCGGGCTCATGGCCGAGCCAGGCGATGGCGGCCTCACGCATGGGCGCATTCGGTTCCACCGCCACCACGCGGCGCCCAGCATCAAGCAGCATCTTCGAGGTGATGCCCGTTCCAGCGCCGACGTCGGCAATGAGCGCATGGGCGGCCATCCCGGCGTGTTCCTCCAGCCAGCGCGGCAAGGCGGCCGGATAATCTGGGCGAAAGCGTACGTAGTTGGCCACGCGATCGGAGAAGCGTGCGGTGACGTCGGTCATGCTATGGCTCCTTCAGCCGGTGAGGATCTGGCCACCATCCACGACAAGCGTTTGCCCGGTGACCCAGCCGGCCAGCGGCGAGGCCAGGAACAGCGCCACGTTGGCGATTTCTTCGGGTCGGCCGAAGCGTCCGAAGGGAATCTTGCCCAACGTGCGAGCGTATAACTCGGGAGCCTCGCGCTTGCGTCTTTCCCAGATGCCATCGGCGAAGGCGATGGAACCGGGCGCGATGGCGTTGACGCGGATTCGTTCGGCAGCGAGCGATAGAGCCTGGGAGGTGGTGTATTGCATCACGGCTGCCTTGGCCGCGGCATAAGGTGCACTGTGCGGGCTGGCGTGCAGCGCGGCGATCGACGCGGTGGTGATGATGCATGGCGACGACGCCTTGCGCAGCCATGGCAGGGCATGGCGGCTGGCGCGCACCACGGCCATCACGTCCACGCCGATGCTTTGCGCCCAGCCGTCCTCGTCATCGGCCATGCCGTAGCCGGTGGCGTTGTTGACCAGGATGTCGATGCCGCCCATCGCGCGGGCGGCATCGTCGATCCATGCCTTGATCGCGGTATCGTCAGCGAGGTCGGCGGCGTGCACGTGGATCCTGCCGGGCACCTGTGCCGCCAGTTCGTCGAGCGCGGGCCTGCCACGGGCACAGACGGAAACCTGCGCGCCCGCATTGGCGAATGCCATCACCACGGCCCGGCCGATGCCACGGCTTCCACCGGCCACCGCCACGCGGCGGCCGGTGAAGTCGAGCGCTCCGGAGGTGGGCACGGTCATCAGAACTCGAACTTGATGCCCTGGGCCAGCGGCAGTGCGTCGGAGTAGTTGATGGTGTTGGTCTGGCGGCGCATGTACACCTTCCAGGCATCCGAACCCGACTCGCGGCCACCGCCGGTTTCCTTCTCGCCACCGAAGGCGCCGCCGATCTCGGCGCCGGAGGTGCCGATGTTGACGTTGGCGATACCGCAATCGGAACCTGCGGCGGAGAGGTATTTCTCCGCGGCCTTTAGATCACGGGTGAAGATGGCGGAGGAAAGTCCCTGCGGCACGGCGTTCTGCTGCGCGACGGCGTCGTCGAGGTCCTTGAACGGCATCACGTACAGGATCGGCGCGAAAGTCTCGGCCTGCACGATGTCATCCTTGTTGGACAGACCGGTGATGATGGTCGGCAGGACGAAGTTGCCCTTGCGATCGGCCAGCGCCTTGCCACCGGTGGCTACCTTGCCGCCCGCCGCCTTGGCCTTCTCGATCGCATCGAGGTAAGCCTTGACGGCTTCGGGGCTGTTGAGCGGGCCCATCAGCGTGGTGCCGAGGGTGGGATCGCCGATCTTTGCTTCGACCTGGCCGTAGACGCGCGTGAGCGTGGCAAGCACTTCATCATGGATGGATTGGTGTACGAAGACGCGGCGGGTGCTGGTGCAGCGCTGGCCGGCAGTGCCCACGGCGCCGAAGACAATGGCCGGGATGGCCAGCTTCAGGTCGGCGCTTTCGTCCACGATGATGGCATTGTTGCCGCCCAGCTCCAGCAGGCTGCGGCCCATGCGCTTTGCCACGCGCTCGCCGACCATGCGGCCGACCTTGGTGGAACCGGTGAAGCTCAACAACGGGATGCGGCGGTCGTCGACGAAGGCCTGGGCAAGCTCGGTACCGGCGTCATTGAAGAGGAAGAAGATGTCGGGGAAGCCTGCGTCGCGCAAGGCCGCATTGACGATCTTCATCGTGGCGATGGCCGACAGCGGTGTGCGTGGCGACGGCTTCCAGATGGTGATATCACCGCAGATGGCGGCAAGGAACGCATTCCATGCCCAGACGGCGACAGGGAAGTTGAAGGCGCTGACCACACCGACCAGGCCGATCGGGTGCCACTGCTCGTACATGCGATGGCCCGGGCGTTCCGAATGCATGGTGTAGCCATAAAGCATGCGGCTCTGGCCCACGGCGAAGTCGGCGATGTCGATCATCTCTTGCACTTCGCCATCGCCCTCAGGCTTGATCTTGCCCATTTCCAGGGCGACCAGCGACCCCAGGGCGTCCTTGTGCTTGCGCAGCGCCTCGCCACAGATGCGCACCGCTTCACCGCGGCGCGGCGCCGGCGTGGTGCGCCAGATGGCGTAGGCGGCCTGTGCGCGCTCGATGATTTTTTCGTAGTCCGCCTTGCCGGTGGCGTGGACGGCGGCGATGACTTCGCCGGTGGCGGGGTTCACCGGCTCCAGCTTGCCGGCATCGGTGGTCTTGGACCACTCGCCCTGGCCCAGGTACGAACCCGATTCCACGGCCGAAAGGGAGAGGGCCTTGAGGATTGCAGCGGACATGACAACTCCTGCGGTTACTTGGGGCAACCCGTGCTCAGGCCGCCAAAACCGCGATTCTAGCAAAGCGCCCGGGTCCGCCCCCGTGGCCTGGACCGGGCCGGGCGGTGCCTGGCCGGCCAGGGCGTCGGCCAAGTCATTGGCGGAACTTCAATTGTGGCTTATTTCGGACGCCGGAATTTGTAGATGAACTGGTCGGTGTGGCCGCGGATAGAAGGGTCGAAAACCTTCTTGCTGTGATCATCCGCAGGGTTGCGCAGCGCGGTGCTTTCACCCACGAACTGGAAACCGGCCTCGGCCAGTTCCTTCTTGACGATCGCCGGATCGATGCGGTGCAAGGTATCGGTGTCGCGCAGGCCCGAGCCTGCCGCCGCCACATGGTCGACCACCAGGAAGGTGCCGCCCGGCTTGAGCGACTTGAACACGGCGCGGCCGAAGGCGACGGGGTCGACCTTGCCCATGAATTCGTCGGGATAATCGTGGTAGTTCTGTACCGTCAGCACCATGTCCACAGGTTCGGGCGTGGCGAAGGCCGCGGCCGGCTGTTCGAGCACCGTGATGTTGCCGTAGCCAGGTGTCGCCGCCAGGGCCTTGCTGTTTTCAGGATCCGGGTGCGCCACCTTGGCGTATTCGTCCGGCCACACCACGAACACGTGGCCCTTGTCGCCGACCACCTTGGACAGGATGCGGGTGAAGTAGCCTGAGCCCGGGATCAGGTCCACGACCTTGTCGCCAGGCTTCACTCCGGAAAAAGCGAGCATCTCGCCCGGTTTGCGGCGGGCGTCGTCCCTGGTATCGGCAGTTCGGCCCGGGTCGGCCAGCGCTGAGGCAAGGTAGGGTTTGATGTCCGAAGCCGCGGTGACGTGCGAAACGCACAGGGCGGCGAAAACGAGACCGGTCGACCACAAGGCGCGCATGATGAGTTCCTCGCATGGGTGGGCGCCCGGCTCAGGAACCAAAATCGCATCGACATCGGATCGGGCGTATCAGGGATCGTTGCAGCAAACATCGTCCACGGCATGTGCCGGACGGCCCGCAGCATCGTCTTCAGGCACTCGCCTTTCATGCCCGGGCCCCGGTCGGTTATCCTTGCCGCCTCGCGGCCCCGTGGCACAATTGGATAGCGCGCACCCCTCCTAAGGGTGAGGTTGTGGGTTCGAACCCCGCCGGGGCCGCCACTTCAGTCTGGCATAGCCACCAGATGCACCCCGAGCGCAGCAAGCACGCGCGAGACGGTCGAATACGCGGGATTCGCCCCTGCGCGCAAGGCCTTGTAAAGGCTTTCTCGACTTAGCCCGGAGGCTGCCGAAATCTTGCCCATGCCGCGCGCCCTTGCTACATCCCCTAAGGCGGCGAGGAAAAAGTCCTGGTCATTCGAGGCGATGGCTTCGTTGAGATATGTGGCGATGGCTTCCTCACTGTCCAGGAAATCGACCATATCGAATGGAACAAATTTGGTAGGCATATCCACTTTCGGAGTCAGGTTGCCGGGAGTGCCGCCAGCATTTTTCGGGCCGTGGCAATGTCTCGAGATTGGGTAGATTTGTCGCCGCCGATGAGAAGGAGATAGGTTGTCCTGGCTCTCCTTGCCAGGTAAAGGCGGTAGCCCGGGCCGTGGTCTATTCGCAGCTCGATAAGGCCACCGATGTTCTTCGCATCGCCAAAATATCCAAGTTCAAGGCGCTTGATCCTGATGGCAATCCTTGTTCGTGTGCGGATATCGCGAAGTGAACCAAGCCATTTCAGGCCCTCCGTGGACATGATGACCTTATACACCTGAATGTATCCTGCGGGCTACGTTATCGCAAGGCCAGAACGGCTTGCCTCGGTCGAAAGTAGAAGATCGCGCTGAGGTTAGATGTCCGTGCTCACCGGATCGGCGCGTGGGCTCACGACGCGATAGGCATCGGTCCCAGGTAGCACGAGTTTGTTCTCGATAGAGTTGGCATCAGGAGCCATGACGGCCTACGTGCCGTGCGTCCATTGACGATAAATCAATCCTGTCAACTCACGCCGCAGCCCGCGCCCGGGTGATTGCATCGACCAACTCCGACCGGTCGAAGGGCTTGCGCAGGAAGATCACATCATCCGGAACCGGTGGCAGTTCCTGGCGGGAGCGCGAGGAAATCACGATCACCGGCAGGTCCGCGCGATGCGCCCGGGCAAGATTGAGCAGGCGGCCGCCTGCGCGTTCGTCGGCGAGGTCGGCATGGGCGATCAGCAGGGTGAGTGCGGGCATCTGCTGGAACAGGCGCCGGGCTTCGCGGAAGCTGGTGGCCGATTCACTGCGGTAACCCATCATCTGCAGCGCCATGGCGACGGTTTCTGCCACCAGCGATGAACGATCGACGACCAGGGCGCACGGGGCGGGCTTCATCGATGGAGCATACGCGCGAAACCCTGTCGCCGGGGTTTCCGGCGACAGGATCCTGCGACCGGCCTGTTACTGCTTGACCGAAGTCACCGGCAGGTTGATGAAACTGGCCGTGCCCGGGGCCGTATAAACCCGCTGGGTGGCCTTCTGGTAGTCCGCCGGCTTGGCGAAGAAGATGTTTGGTACGTAGGTCTGCGGGTTGCGGTCGTACAGCGGGAAAAGGCTGGACTGCACCTGCACCATGATCCGGTGACCGGGCTGGAACACATGGTTGGCCGTTGGCAGGGCGAACTTGTACAGCAGTGGCTGGTTGGCCGCGATCGGCTTGGGATCGGAGAAGCTCTCACGATACCTGCCACGGAAGATATCCAGCGATACCGGAAGCTCGTAGCCACTCATCTCAGGCGTGCCCGCCACGGTATCCGGGTAGACGTCGATCAGCTTCACCACCCAGTCGCTGTCGGTGCCGCTGGTAGAGGCGTAGAGGTTCACTTCCGGCACACCGCTGATGCGCAGCGGTTCGGTCAGGGGCTCGGTGGTGAAGCTCAGGACATCAGGCCGGCTGTCGACGAAACGCTGGTCATGCACCAGCCAGGTGGTCCAGGCCTTGTGGTCGGAAAATTTGATCGGTCGCGGCAGGTACGGCACGGGCTTGGCGGGATCGGAAATGTATTCCTCGTAGCCCGGTCCACCGGAGGCCGGTGCCTGGAAGGAGAGCTTCTCGCCCGGTTCCAGGTAAAGCGGTTTGGATTTCGAGGCGCAGCCGGTATCACATGACAGCGGCCACTTCTTGAAATGATCCCAATGGTTCTCGCCGGTGTTGTAGATCGTCACCGGGCTGATATCTGCCTTGGGCGCACCGTCGAGCAGGTATTGGTCGAAGAAGGGTTTCAGGACATCGTGGCGGTACTGTTCGGCGGTATCACCGTTCCACAGCAAGGGGCCGAGGCTGAACCCGTCGCCATTGATCTGGCTATGCCGCCAGGGACCCATGATCAGGTAGTTGAGGTTGTTGTTCTTGTCGTGCGGTTCGATCGCCTGGTAGCTGTGGATCGCGCCCCACATGTCTTCCTGGTCCCACAGGCCCTGTTCCCACAAGGTGGGCACCTTCGGGGTGATCGAGGCCATCACCTTGTCCAGCGCCTGGTTCTGCCAATAGGCATCGTAGCTGGGATGTTCGGAGACCTTCTTCCAGTACGGCAGGCTGTCGATACCCGACTGGTGCGCGTAGTCGCCGGCGGATCCGGCGCGCAGGAAATTGATGTAGTCATCGTTGCCGCTGCGTGGCGCCTCGCTGCCCTTGCCGCGCGCGGTGGTCTGACCGGTGAAATAGTCGAAGTTGGTCTGGCGGAAGGCACCGTAGTGGAACCAGTCATCGCCCATCCAGCCATCGACCATCGGGCTCTGCGGCGCTGCCACTTTGAGCGCCGGATGAGGGTTCACCAGCGCCATGACCACGGTGAAGCCTTCGTAGGAGGACCCCACCATGCCGACCTTGCCATTGTTGCCCTTTACGTTCTTTACCAGCCAGTCGATGGTGTCGTAGGCATCGGTGGAATGGTCGACTTCGCTGGAGTTCAGCGGCCCGCGCAGGGGGCGGGTCATCACGTAGTCGCCCTCCGAACCGTACTTGCCGCGGATGTCCTGGTACACGCGGATGTAACCGGACTTGACGAAATCCTCGTCAGAGAGAGGCAGCTCGTTGATCATCGTGTCCGAGGCCTCGGTGCGCTCGGCGCGCTTGCTGGCGTTGTACGGCGTGCGCGTAAGCACGATCGGCGCGTGGGTGGCGCCCTTGGGCACCACGATCACCGTGTGCAGCTTCACCCCGTCGCGCATCGGGATCATCACTTCGGTCTTGGTGAAATCCTGGCCGGTGGTGGGCGCGTTCCACTTGGCGGCGGGAATATCCGGCGTCAGGGGCGCGGTCTGGGCCTGGGCCAGGGTTCCTGAAAGGGCAGTGGCGATAAGCGCGGCAAGCAAAAGACGACGCGGGGTCATGGGCGATCCGTGGGGTGGGTAACCTTCCGAATGTAAGCCCTGCCGGAAGTCACGACACCATGTCTTCCTGCACACTCCGCCCGCCGCCTGATTTGCGTATGCTCGGGGATTCACCTTCCGGGGAATTGACGATGATCCGACGCGCGACCCTGGCTGCATTGCTGCTGGCCGCCACCAGCCTGGTCCACGTACCTGCTTTCGCCGATGGCGACAAGCCCGCCGACAAGGCAGGCAAGGAACAGCCGGCGCTGAAGGATCTCCCGCCCGACGCCCATGTGAAGCAGTCCACCCACGTGGACGGCAAGACGCTTTCCTACACCGTGACCGTAGGTACGCTGCCGGTGCGCGACGATAACGGCAAGACCATCGCCGACGTGGTGTTCACCGCCTACACCGTCGATGGCAAGGATCGCCCGGTGACTTTCGCCATGAACGGTGGGCCCGGGGCAGCCTCGGTATACCTGAACCTCGGTGCGATCGGTCCCAAGCGTGTGCGTTTTGGCTTGCAGGACGACAGTTCATCCGACCCGGCCACGCTGGTCGACAATCCAGGCACCTGGCTCGACTTCACCGATCTTGTCTTCATCGACCCCGTGGGCACGGGTTTCAGCCGCTCGCGTGTACCCGAGGCCGAGGCCAAGAAACAGTTTTACGAAACCGAAGCCGACATCCATTACTTGTCGCGTGTGGTCTATGACTGGCTGCTGCACAACCGCCGCATGAATTCGCGCAAGTACCTGGTGGGTGAAAGCTACGGCGGTTTCCGTGGCCCGCGCGTTACCCATTACCTGCAGACGCAGCTTGGTGTGGCGATGAATGGCGTGGTGCTGGTTTCGCCGTATTTGAATCCCACCATGAACGACAATGGCGATGTCTCGCCGATGCCGTGGATGATGACCTTGCCATCCATCGCCGCTGCCCACCTGGAGCGTGAGCACAAGCTCACCGCCCAGAGCATGCATGACGTGATCGAATACACCCGCGGGGAATATGCAACCACGCTGATGCGCGGGCGCACGGATCCTGAGGGAACCGAGCGGATGATCCAGAAGGTGACCCAGATGACCGGACTGGACCCGGTGTTCGTGCGTCGCGCTGGCGGACGCCTGGAAACCCAGGCCTTCCTGCGCGAGGTCTACCGCGCGGAAGGAAAACTCGGCAGCCGCTACGATTCCAATGTAACAAGCTTCGATCCGTTCCCGTTCGACCCTACCCAGCGCAACAACGACCCGATCCTGGATTCGATCATCGCGCCAACCACCACGGCGATGGTGGATTTCGTCACCCGTATCGTGGGCTGGAAGGTCGATGCGCGCTACAACGCCTTGAGCTACGACGTGAACAAGCTCTGGGATGGCGGCGATGAGCTGCGCAAGGGTTCGGTGGAACAGCTGCGCGAGGCGGTGGCGATCGACCCGAAGCTGCGCGTGCTGATCGTGCACGGCTGGGATGATCTTTCCTGCCCATTCATGGGCTCGGTGCTTACCGTGGACCAGATGCCGGAAATGAACGACGCCACGCGGGTGCAGGTCAAGGAATATCCCGGCGGCCACATGTTCTATAGCCGCCCGGACAGCCAGCAAGCCATGCGCGATGACGTCCGCGCGATGTATTCACGCCACTGAGATGCGCGTGGTGCTCATGGCCATGAAGGTCCAGAACGGCACCTTGCGAGATCGCCAGAACTCCCCGGCTTCGTCGAAGATGTCCAGGGCGTCGTCTAGGTCGTCCTCGGCGGCGCCCTGGATCTCGTCGCTGTGGTCGAGCAGCACCACGTAGCCGTCGCCGTCGAGCCAGCCCAGGTCGTGCAGTTGCGATTGCAGGGCATCCCAGTTGCTGCCGCGGTCGGGGTCGAAGCCCAGCGCGCCTGACAGGCGTTTGAGAAGGCATGCCTTGTCGCGGCACTGGGCGAGGTCTACCCGCGCGATATGCAACCTCGCTGCCACCCCATCGGCCGCGAGGCGGTCCATGTCGGTAGGGTCGACGATGTAGGTACCGGACTGCATGGTGTCGCGCAGGTCGAAATCTTCGAGGGGGATGTTCATGGGGCACCTCGTGCGAGCCGCTAAATCACGTTCAGGTTGCCGCGTCGATCAGGCGCTTACTGAGTGGTCGGTCGCAAAAGCGCGTTGCAGTTGGCCTCGAACGGCCAACATCTGCTCCGGGGTGTAGCCATGGGCATCAGATTCGGACAGCACGGCATCGCTCTCGGCGAGTTTGCGGTCGGTCAGCATGTCCAGCATGGCCAGGCGGTCCGCCACCCGCAGGGCGCGCCCGAGCGGGGAATATTGCTGTCCTTCATGGCCTGCGCGCTCGGTCAGGGCCTGTACGACGCGCTCGGGGAAAGCCCAGTGGCGCGCCGTGGTGACCGCCACGCGGCGGGACAACTGGGCGAAGGCCTGGATGAAGCGCGCCGAGTGCGCGTTGTCTTCCAGGTAGTGGCGCTGGTCGAGCATGCGCACTACCGCTACCGCGCCGGTATTGCACACGGTACCGGCAAGATAGGCTTCGAACGAATCCACCGCTCCGCGACCGAGCAATAGCGTGGCCTGGGCGCAGCGTTCGGCATGCGACCAGAATGCCTGGCCGGCGGTCACGCCCATCGGCGTGGTATCCAGTTGCAGGATCGGTCGCATCACCAGTTGCATCACCACGCGGCGCAGGCCGTCCTGGCCGAGCAGCATCACGCCCTGCTGCAGGCTGTCGATCGTTCCGGAGCCCCGGTACATGGCGCTGTTGCAAACACGCACGATCTCGCCGACCAGCACCGGATCCTTGCCGATCTGCGCCGCAAGCGCTGCGCTGCCTACTTCATCGCTACGCAAAGAGCGTAGCAACTGCGGCACCAGGGAAGGCAGGCGGGGCAGGGATTTCGGATCGAAACGATCGCCGTTGAACTGGTCGCGCAGGTGGCGCAGCGCAGCCTGTTCGTTGGCGGTGAGTGTGTCGTCCTCGGCCGGGGCGACGCCCAGGGCGAGGCGGTTGAAGATGAGGTCCAGATCGCTGGCCTGCCAGGGCGGGATAGTGCCTTCGGGCCATTGGGCCGGCTCATCTCCCCGGGCCACGGGCAGCGGTATCGTGGACGTTGCCGCCCCGCCGCCGAACCATCGCCTGAAGAAATTGATCATGATGCCGACCTTCGCCTGGCGCCCCCCGCCTTGGGATTAGCATAAGGCATTGCCGATAGCATTGACCTAAGTGGATACCACTTTCCCAGCAGCTACCTCGCCAAGGCCCAGCCGGTTCCAGTTGCCGCCAGGCCCCTGGGCCACCGTGCTGGACTGTCTGGCCGATGCCTTCCCGCGTGTCGATCGCGCCACGTGGCGCGATCGCATGGCTGCCGGCCGTGTGCTCGGCGAGGATGGTAGACCGATCGCCGTCGATGCTTTGCACCACACGGGCTTGCGCCTTATCTACTTCCGCGATGTCCCCGACGAACCGGTGCTGCCATTCGACGAGGTCATCCTCTACCAGGACGAACATCTACTGGTGGTCGACAAACCTCATTTCCTGCCCGTCGTGCCTGCCGGGCGCTTCGTGCGCCAGTGCCTGCTGCATCGCCTGGTAGAGCGCACGGGGATCCAATCACTTGTGCCGCTGCATCGCATCGACCGGCTCACCGCGGGCCTGGTGATGTTTTCCCTGCGCCATGAAGAACGCCACTTGTGGGCACAGCTATTCCGGGGCCATCACGTACGTAAACACTACCAGGCCGTGGCGCCGGCCCTCCCCGGCATGGCACTCCCGCGGGAACTGGCCACACGCATCGAAGCAGGCGAACCGTTCTTCCGCATGCGCCAGGTGGATGGGCCGGCGAATAGCCTCACCACCATCCGGGCCATCACCACCAGTGGCGAGCACTGGCTTTATGAGTTGGCGCCGGTCACCGGGCGCAAACACCAGCTGCGGGTGCAGATGGCAGCGCTCGGCGCGCCGATCCAGAACGACCCTTGGTATCCAGTGCTTCGGCAGGACGCCGACGACTACGATCATCCGCTGCAGCTGCTGGCCCGTTCGTTGGCATTCGCCGACCCATTCACCGGCAAGCTGCGTCAATTTGAAAGCCGGCTTTCGCTCAAGCTGGACCCGCGTGGACGTACACTAGAAGGTCTGCCATCGCTGCCATCGCCGTGAACACCACCGCTATCCTGGATTCCACCACCGCCGCCGCCCTGGATACCTTGTTCCTGCCGTTCGAAGCGGCATCGCTGGCGTGGCCCGGCGATGACCGCGTGGCCTTCCTGCGTGCCCGCGCCTGCGTGCCCCTGCGACGCTTCGGTCGCAAGATGTGGTCGATGGAACAAAGTTTCCGTCCGTTCGCCGACCAACTCGAGCGTGATGGTTTCGAGGTCACCGGGGCGCACGGTCACTACCCCCTGGTATTGGTCGTGCCCCCACGTCAGCGCGACGAGGCGCGGGCCCTGTTTTCCCGAGCCGCGGCATTGGCTGGTAAAGATGGGGTGGTCGTGGCGGCGATGGCCAATGCCGAAGGCGCACGCTCGGGGCAGGACGATTTCACCCGCTTGTTGGGCCCCGCACAGGTGCTGGTGAAGAACAAATGCCGTGTGTTCTGGGCTACCGGCCGCGGCGCGGACCCATCCCTTGCCGTGCAGTGGCGGCTTCTGGACGCCACGCGCCCGGTCCTGGACGGTCGGTTCCTCAGCCGTCCCGGCCTGTTTGCCTGGGACCGCGTCGACCCGGCTTCGGCGCTGTTGCTCTCACAGTTGCCGGCGGATATCGGCGGCGTGGTGGCCGACCTGGGCGCGGGCTTCGGTTTCCTCGGCTGCGGAGTACTCGACCGATACACCGGTGTGCGTGAACTGCATGCCTTCGAAGCGGAGGGCAGGGCGCTGGAACCACTGCGCGAAAACCTCGCCGCCCACGCCGGTAGGGCTCAGGTGCACGTGCACTGGCATGACGTCACCACGGGCCTTCCGGGGCGGTACGACTCGATCGTGAGCAATCCGCCCTTCCACCAGGGGCGTGCCGACCGCCCTGAACTGGGGCAGGCATTTATCGACGCGGCGGCAGACGCATTATCGGCGGACGGGCAGTGCTATGTCGTTGCCAACCGCCACCTGCCTTACGAGGCAACGTTCGCTCGACGCTTCAGGCAGGTCCGCGTGCTGGCCGACCGCGATGGTTTCAAGGTATTGGAAGCGAAGGGAGTACGCCGATGAGGCTGGTGCGGTTGATTGGAAACCTGGGCTATGGAAGCCGCAAGCAGGTGGCGGCCATGTTCCGGGAAGGCAGGATCACCGATGCTGCCGGCGAGGTGCTCTATGCCGATGACAAGGCCGGTCATGACGACATCCTGATCGATGGCGAGCCGCTGGATCCGCCGGCCGGCCTGGTGTTGATGCTGAACAAACCCACCGGTTACACCTGCTCCACGCGCGATCCGGGACGCATCGTCTACGATCTGCTTCCGCCGCGCTTCAAGCTGCGCAGTCCCGTGCTATCCACGGTGGGCCGCCTGGACCGCGAGACCAGCGGCCTGTTGCTGATGACCGACGACGGCGCACTTGTGCACCGGATCATCTCGCCGAAGACGCACGTACCGAAGGTTTACGAGGCGACGCTCGCCAACGACCTCAAGGGCGATGAAGCGGCACTTTTTGCCAGTGGCGCGATGATGCTCGATGGTGATGACACCGCGCTGCTTCCGGCCGTGCTCGAAGTGCAGGGGCCCCGGCAGGCCCGGCTCACCATCACCGAAGGCAGGTACCACCAGGTGCGCCGCATGTTCGCGGCCACCGGCAATCACGTGGACACGCTCGGACGCGTCGCGGTGGGCGGCCTGGGCCTGGACGGCCTTGCCCCGGGCGCATGGCGTACGCTCGATTCGGGCGACATCGCGCGTGTCTTCGCCGGCTGACGCCTTGTCCGCGGCGCCAAAGGCGCCACTATAGGTTCATGGCCTTCCTTTCCTTCGACAATGCTTTCGTCCGTGAATTGCCGGGCGACCCCGAGACTGGCCCAGCGACGCGCCAGGTCCATGGTGCGGCCTATTCCTGCGTGGAGCCGACGCCGGTGGCGGCGCCTCGCCTGGTGGCGCTTACGGACAGCCTGGCCCGGCGGGTGGGCCTGGATCCCGATGATCCGGGCCTGGCCCAGGTGCTGTCCGGCAACCGGTTGCTTGCCGGCATGCAGCCGTACGCCGCCAACTACGGCGGCCATCAGTTCGGCACCTGGGCAGGGCAACTGGGTGACGGCCGCGCCATTACCCTGGGTGAGGTCGTGGGCGAGGATGGCGGTCGCCACGAGCTGCAGCTGAAGGGCGCCGGGCGCACGCCGTATTCGCGTGGCGCGGACGGCCGCGCAGTGCTGCGCTCGTCGATCCGGGAATTCCTCTGCAGCGAGGCGATGCATCACCTGGGCGTGCCCACCACCCGCGCACTGTCGCTGGTCACCACCGGCGACATGGTGGTGCGCGACATGTTCTACGATGGCCACCCACGTGACGAGCAGGGCGCCATCGTCTGCCGGGTGGCTCCGTCGTTCCTGCGCTTTGGGAATTTCGAACTGCCTGCCTCGCGCGGGGATGTGGGCCTGCTCGAGCGGCTGGTGGATTTCTGCATCGCGCGCGACTTCCCCACGCTTGCCGGCATCGACGACACCACCGAGCGCCGGGCGACCTGGTTCGACGAGATCTGCGCCGCCACCGCGACGATGGTGGCGCAATGGATGCGCGTGGGTTTCGTCCACGGGGTGATGAATACCGACAACATGTCGATCCTGGGCCTCACCATCGACTACGGTCCCTACGGCTGGATCGACGACTACGATGCGGACTGGACACCCAACACCACCGATGCCGGGCGTCGTCGCTATCGTTTCGGTCAGCAGCCGGCGGTCGCCTACTGGAATCTCTCGCGGCTTGCCGGCGCGCTCTCGCCATTGTTCGGCGATGCGCTGCCCCTGCAGGTGGGCCTTGACCGTTTCGTCCGCGCCTATGAAGCGGCAGATCGCGTGAATGTGGCCGGCAAGCTCGGCCTTGACGAAGCTGGCGACGACGACATGGCCCTGATGGCGCGGCTGCAGGCATGGATGCAGGACACCTCGGTGGACATGACGATCTTCTTCCGCACCCTGATGGACCTTGATCCCGCGGCGCCGGATCCGGCGATCTTCGCCGAGGCGTTTTACGATGAGGGCCTGCGTGCTTCGAATGGGCCCGCATTGGCAACGTGGCTGGCGGACTATGCGCACCGGCTTGGACGCGACACGCTCACTGCGCTGGAGCGGCATGAGCGGATGCGCACGCACAACCCGCGCTACGTACTGCGCAATTACCTGGCCCAGGAAGCCATCGATCGCGCGACCGGGGGCGACTTCGGCGGCGTGCACGACCTCGCCCGGGTGATGGAGCGCCCCTACGATGACCAGCCCGGACGCGAGGCCTTTGCCCGCAGCCGTCCTGATTGGGCCCGTTCGCGCGCGGGCTGCTCGATGCTTTCCTGCAGCAGCTGACCCAGGCGTCTTTGCGCAGCCTCCCTTGCGGTGAGGCCGGTGCAAGGTGCAGCATCGGCGGCCACCCCCATCCCCGGAGCGCCCGAAGTGATCCGTCGTCCTGCCCTGATCCTTGCTGCCTGCATCGCGCTGGCGCTGCCCACCTTCGCCGCGGCCACCGACGCGGACCTGGCCAAGCTGGCCGACCGCTACTTCGACACCTATTACTTCCCTACCAATCCGAGTGCGGCCACGCCCACCGGCATCCATCAATACGACGGCAAGCTGGAGGATTATTCCCGCGCTGGGGTGGATGCGCAGGTCAAGGCGCTCAAAGCCTGGGAAACCCAGGTGGCTGCAATGGATCCGGCCACGTTAAGCGACGACGCCAAGGGTGATCGCGAGCTGCTGCTGGGAAGCATCCGGTCCGCGTTGCTGACACTTGAAAATATCCGTCCCTGGGAGAAAAACCCCGATTTCTATTCCAGCGGCATCACCAGCAGCGCCTTCACCCTGATGTCGCGCAGCTTCGCCAGCCCCGACGAACGCCTGAAGGCGCTGATCGAGCGCGAGAAGGCGATGCCCAGGGTGCTGGCGGTGGATGCGCGGGCGAACCTGAAGAATCCGCCGAAGATCTACACCGAGATCGCCCTGGAGCAATTGCCAGGGCTGGTCTCCTTCTTCACCAACGATGTGCCTTCGGCATTCAAGGATGCGAAGGATCCGGCGCTGAAGGCGCAATTTGCCTCGACGAACGGCGCGGTGATCAAGGCACTGGGCGATTACCAGGCCTGGATGAAAGCGGACCTTCTGCCCCGGTCGAAGGGGGACTTCCGCATCGGCGAGGCCAACTTCCGCAAGAAGCTGGCTTACGATGAGATGGTGGACACGCCGCTCGATCGCCTGGTCGAGATCGACATGAAGGACATGCGGGCCAACCAGGCCGAGTTCGCCCGCGTGGCCAAATCCCTGGACCCGTCCAAGTCGCCGCAACAGGTGCTGGCCGACCTTGGCGCCGACCATCCCACGCGTGATGAACTGTTGCCCACCTTCCGCGGCACGTTCGACAAGCTGATCGCCTTCATCAACGAAAAAAATATCGTCACCATCCCTTCCACGGTGCGTCCGATCGTGGAAGAAACCCCGCCCTTCGAGCGGGCCACCACCTTTGCCTCGATGGATACCCCGGGACCCTATGAAAAAGTGGCCAAGGAGGCATTCTTCAACGTCACCTTGCCCGAGCCGACCTGGGACAAGAAGCAGACCGACGAATTCATGACCCAGCTTTCCTATCCGGTGATCAACAATGTCGCCGTGCACGAAACCTATCCCGGTCATTACGTGCAGTTCCTATGGATGCACGATCTTTCCGACCGCGTGCGCAAGCTCATCGGCTGCTCCACCAATGCCGAAGGCTGGGCGCACTACAGCGAGCAGATGATGCTCGACGAGGGCCTGGCGAAGTTCATGTATCCGGGTGACGAAAAAAAGCAGAAATTGCTGAAGCTGGGCCAGCTGCAGGACGCACTGCTGCGCAACGCACGGTTCATCGTGGGCATCAAGATGCATACCGGCCAGATGACGTTCGACCAGGCGGTGGATTTCTTCGTCAAGGAAGGCTACCAGTCGCGCGCCGTGGGCACGGTGGAAACCAAACGTGGCACGTCGGACCCGACCTACCTCTATTACACGCTGGGCAAGCTTGAGATCCTGAAGCTGCGTGCCGACGTGGCGGCAAAGGAAGGCCCCGCCTTCAACCTGAAATCATTCCATGACGGCTTCATGAAGCAGGGTTTTGCGCCGATCAAGATCGTCCGCAAGGCCATGCTGCACGACGATTCGGCGCCGCTCTAGGGGACTAGAACAGGTCGATGGAACCTGCGCTGGTCGGGGCCAGGGCGCCGGCCTCGGCCAGTGCTTCATAGCCGTGCAGGCAGTTGCGGCCGTTCTGCTTGGCGAAATACAACGCCTTGTCGGCGCGGTCCAGCACGATTTCCGGGTAATCGCTTTCGCCGATGTTCGCGTAACCGATGCTTACCGTGACATGTCCGACCTGCGGGAAGATATGGCTGGCCACGCGCTCGCGGAATCGTTGCAGGGCAGCGCGGGCGGTGGCTTCGTCCAGTGAGCCCAGCAGTACGACGAATTCCTCGCCGCCGAAGCGAAACAGCACGTCGGTCTGGCGGAAGGAACTGCGCATCATCTGTGCCAGCAGCAGGATCACTTCATCGCCATAGACATGGCCGAAATTGTCGTTGATCCGCTTGAAATGATCGATATCAAGGATGGCAAGCCAAACACTTCCCACTTCGCCGTCGATCCGCCGTTCGGCGCCCGCGGCGATTTCCGCGGCGGCCCGGGCGCGCTGCAGGCGCTTTCGCTTGAGCAGGCGTTGCAGGCGCTGCTCGAAAGTCCGGCGGTTGAACAGGCCGGTGAGCTTGTCGCGTTCGCTTTCGTTCAGTAGCGCGGTGTAGTTGGCGTAGATGCGGCCGAACCCCTCGACCAATGCCACCATGTCGTCGAGGTTACGCTCGGCCTGGATCACCAGTGCGCCGATCGCCCGGTGCTCTCGCTGGACGGGCACGATCAACGTGTACAGGCCATCGCCGTTGTCGATACTGCGCGGCTCCAGTTCGGTGATCACTGCATCGAGGTCGGAGGCGTAGCTTTCCACCACCGGCATGCCGATCGCTTCCACGGTGAGCTTGTTGTGTTCGTCCGGCACGCACAGGGCGATCATCTCCAGTGCATTGTCGGTTTCGTCGGTGCGCTTGCACAGCGCTACCGAGCTTGCTTCCACGAGTTCCGCCAGGGACAGCACCAGGCTATGGTCCAGCGCATCGATATCGCGGTGCACGGTGAATTCAGCCACCGAATCCAGTAGCCGCGTTTGCGGAAGGATCTCGTGCAAGGCTTGCCAGGGCACCCGCATCATCCCTTCCCCACGGGGGCGCGGCAGGGCGCCGCCGCCGTGGCGTCGCCGAAAAAGCGTGTTTGGACGATGAAATACATCCTCGGGCTTCCTCCCCGCCGGCGTGCGCGCCGATGGGCCTGACCGCGTAGGGTGTCGCTGTGGCACCCCTTGGCGAGGCTATCGGCTCCGGCAGGGCGAACTTTAACTCCTTGTTTCCTGTAAAGCCGGCGGCCATTGGTCGAGCAGGCTCGGCGACCGGCCCACGCGGCGGCACGAACGCGCGGCCACCCCTTCGGACAGGGCGCCCCGGAACACCGGTGCCAGGCCGCGAAGGGCAGCGGCGGCCACCTGCGCCTCGGCTCGCTGGCGCGGGGTCCGCCCTAGCTTTTCGCTGGCCCACGCGGGCAATAGCGCGGCGCCCGCTCCCAGGAACAAGTCCCGCGAAAGCCCGGCCATGGGCACCGGCAATTCGATCGCGGCGAGCACGGTAAGCACTTCACGCGACCTTTCGTCGAAACGCAGTTCCGGCTGCCGGTCGACGAAATAGGCTTCCACTTCCGCCTCCGAACGAGGCACCCCGCGCGCGCCCAGGGCCTGGGCCACCCGCCGGGTTTCGTCGTAGTAGCGGTCGGCCATGCCGGCGGGCAGGTCGTGGCGACGGTAGCGCCGGTAACCCGCCAGGAAACTATACATTTCCGTGACGTGCACCCAGGTGAGCAGGTCCGGGTCGTCCGCTGCGTAGGCCACGCCGTCGGCGGTGCTACCGCGCACCTTGCCGTGGATGGCCTTGACCCGGTCGATAAGCCGGTGGGCAGACATGGCCGGTGCATAGGTAGTGCCGCCGACGAAAGCCGTGGTCCGGCGCAACCGGCCCATCAGGTCGGTGCGGAAGTTCGAGTGGTCCCAGACGCCGGCCAGCGCGCAGGGATGCAGGGTCTGCAGCATCAGCGCGCAAAGGCCGCCGGACAGCATCCCGGCGAAATCGCCGTGGATGCGCCAGGTGACACTGTCCGGCCCGAACAGGCCGGTATCACCCTCAGGGTGGTCGTAGTCGATCCCGGTCTTCGGATCGCGGGGAAAGGCCTTCAGCACCCAGCGGCGCACGGCGCCATGAGCAGGTGCGGCCAGTGCATCGCGTAGGGTCATGGCCTGGGCCTAGTCGTCGGCCAGCCAGCCGCGTGAACGGAACCAGAGCACGGGCAGGATGATCGACACGATGATGGCCACCAGCGCCAGGGGATAGCCGAAGGTCCAGTCCAGTTCGGGCATATTCTTGAAATTCATGCCCCAGATGCCGGCCAGCAGGATCGGCGGCACCGTGGCTACCGAGACCACGGTGAGCACCTTCATCACGTGGTTCTGGTCGGTGTTGATGAACCCCAGGCTTGCGTCCAGCAGGAACTGCAGTTTGTTGGTCAACTGGTCGTCGAATTCGTCCAGTGTGCGAAGGTCGTGCTCGACCACGCGCAGCCGTCCCTGCTCGTCGCCATCGACCCAGGCCGGTTCCTTGGCACGGACGAAACTGACGATGCGCTGGATGCTCAGGAGCGAGGTGCGCGTGCGGGTCTGGATACTTTCCAGGCGGCCGACTTCCAGCATGCACCGGCGCAGAATCGGCGTGCCCAGGCGGTTGTTGGAAAACACGCGCGAAGACAGCTTGCGCAGGTCACCTGCGACTTCCTGCATGCGTTCGGCGGCCTGGTCGACGATCGATTCCACTAAGGTGGTGAATACGTCGCCACTGCCTTCGAAAGGCTTTTCGCGCGCGCATTCCTGGCAGCGGTCGAAGGCGCGCGATTGTGCGAAGCGGACGGTGACGATGGCCTGGCTTCCCACCACGATGCCCATTGGGGTGGCGGGTTTGTCATCGTGTTCGGCGGCAAAGTAGGGAACGCTCAATTCAAGCGAGTCTAAACCTGAGCGGTGACGGCTGCTCAGGGTAAGGCCGTTGAGGTCGTCGCGCTCCGGAACCACCAGGCCGCTGGCCTGGGCGGTGGCCTTGCGTTCGTCGTCGGTGGGATCGATCAGGTCGAACCACAGGGCGTTATCGTCGATTGCGGCACCAGGTTGCCAGGCCCGGCCGGGTTGCAACTGTCGACTGTGGTGCACGATGAGCATGGGAGGGGCCGCCGTTGGCTAGGGACCAGCCTATGCTGGCGACGCTGCCGGTGCCTGTCCAGCACGGCAACTCGTCGTGGCGAAGCCTTCACGCTACGCTCTGGAACATTCCGTGAAACGCGAATGAGGCAAGCCCATGAATACACCGGCGATCGACGTCATCCACAAACGCCGTGAACGGGTCTTCGAAGCCGTGGTGGACGGGGCGCATTGCGTGCTGGACTACCAGTTGTCGGGAAATGTCATGACCATCACGCACACCGGCGTGCCCAGCGTGGTCGGTGGACGGGGCATTGCCGGGGCACTGACGCTTGCCGCCTTCCAGTCCGCGCGAAGCGAAGGCTGGAAGGTGCATCCGGCCTGCAGCTACGCGGCTGACTGGCTGCAGCGGCATGCGGAATTTGCCGACCTCCAGGCCTGATGCCACGCGCCGCGGGGCGCGCAATCTGCTAGCGTCGTCGGGTCAACTGATGGGGAATGACCAACGATGACCTACCGAGCCGCGCCCGCCTGGGGCCTTGCCTTCGCCATGGCCCTGGTTTCGTACCAGGCATGCGCTACCGATGCCACGCCTGACCCGCGCATCGAAGCGGTGCTGAAGTCGCTGGGCCAGGTACATGCCATTCACTCCACCGCCATCTCGCCCGATGGCAGGCACCTGGCCTATGTCAGCGAGGTCGGCGGCAAACCGGCCCTGAAAGTGGCTGACATCGACGGTCGCAACGCGCGGACGGTAGGCAAAGCCAAGCCCGGCAGCTGCCAGCAATCCGATCCCAGCTGGTCGCCCGATTCCACGCAACTGGCCTTCCTGTCCGATTGCACCGGCAGCAAGAGCGCCGACGGCAAGCCCACCACCCGCGACATCTTCGTCAGTGCTGGCGCGGGAACGCGAGCGCCCCGCCAGGTGTCCCACCTGTCGGGACTGGCCCGCGATCTTGCCTGGCTTCCCGATGGCAAGTCGATCATTTTCCTGTACGTGCCTGGCGCAACGCGCGAGGCCAGTGCGCTGGCCGCGACCAAGCCGCCGTCGGGTGAGATCGGCGTCGACGACATCGAAGTGCAGCATGTAGCCGAAGTGAGCGCAGCCACCGGCACGCTGTCGGTGCTCACGCCCGATACCTTGCATGTGTACGAGTACGCTTTCGATGCGCAGGGCAAGCGACTGGTCTACGCCGCCGCCCAGCCACCGGGTGACAACAACTGGTGGATCGCGCAGCTCTACGTCCAGGATGCCCGCGCCGGCGCCAGCCCCACCAGCATCGTGGACACCGCCAAGGTATCCGGCGACCTCAAGGGCCTGCAGCTGGCCGTGCCGCGGTTTTCCCCCGATGGCTCCCAGGTTGCCTTCATCGGCGGCCTGATGAGCGACCAGGGAGCCACCGGCGGCGACATCTACCTGGTACCCAGCAC
Organism: Pinirhizobacter sp.; assembly: GCF_036499745.1. Taxonomy (NCBI): domain Bacteria; kingdom Pseudomonadati; phylum Pseudomonadota; class Gammaproteobacteria; order Lysobacterales; family Rhodanobacteraceae; genus Pinirhizobacter; species Pinirhizobacter sp. The sequence goes on along the minus strand of NZ_DASYDG010000030.1, from coordinate 225,508 downwards.
CGGTGGCGAACCAAGCAACCTCACGCCCCATGCCACGACCACCACCACCTGGATCGATTGGACGGGACCTGACCGTTTGACGACCGCCGAGATCAGCGGCGGCGGTAGCCGCCTGGTCGACTATCCCGTGAAGGCCGGTAAGCTTGGTGAGCCGACGATCCTCTACCAGGCGCAGGCATCTATCGGCGACGGTCGCCGCGAGATGTCGATCGCTTTCGATAGTGCCGGCCACACGGCCACCTTCGTGCAGTCCACCTTCGACCAGGCGCCTGAGGTCCATGTCGCCCACCTTGGTGCGGACCGGGTTTTTGCCGGGGCGCCCACCGCCGTGACCTCGATCAATGCCGGGATGAAGCCCGCCTGGGGCAAGGCTGAGTCCGTCGAATGGGAAAACGAAGGCCACAAGGTGCAGGGCTGGCTGCTGTTCCCCGCCGGGTTCGACAAGAGCAAGCGCTACCCCATGATCGTTTCGGTGCATGGCGGCCCCAGCAGTGCCGTCTTGCCCCGCTGGCCCGGTGTCGGCTTCGGTCCGGCGCCGCTGTCGGCCCTGGGCTACTTCGTGCTGATGCCCAACCCCCGTGGCAGCTATGGTCAGGGCGAAGCCTTCGTGCAAGCCAACCGCAAGGACTTCGGCTACGGTGATTTGCGCGACATCCTTAAAGGGGTGGATGAAGTCGAAAAACAGCACCCGGTGGACGACCATCGGCTGGGTCTCACCGGCTGGAGCTACGGCGGCTTCATGACCATGTTCTCTGTGACCCAAACCCAGCGCTTCAAGGCAGCCGTGGCCGGCGCGGGCATTTCCAACTGGCAGAGCTACTACGGCCAGAACTCCATCGACCAGTGGATGACGCCCTTCTTTGGCGCGTCCGTCTATGACGACCCGGCCGTCTACGCCAAGAGTTCGGCCATCAACTACATCAAGCAGGCCAAAACCCCGACCCTGGTGGTCGTGGGCGACCGGGATGCCGAGTGCCCGGCGCCGCAGTCGTTCGAATTCTGGCATGCCCTGCGCGCCCAGGGCGTACCCACGCGCTTAGTGGTGTATGCGGGCGAGGGCCACGCATTCAGGGATGAAAAACACCGCCGCGACGTGCTGCAGCGGGCCCTGGACTGGTTCACCCAGTACCTCAAGTGAGGGTACTCCGGGCGACCTCGGCGCCGGATGGACGATGATAAGCGTCGGCACGTTTCGTGCTTATGCAGGCCCCATGCAATCGTTTCCTTCCATGGCGGCAAGCCACGTGGTGGTCAGCATGGCGCTGGCTGCCGTGTGTTCGGCCGCCCTGGTACTGGCGCTGGTGGCCTGGCGACGGGCCCATCGCAAGCGCGGAGGGCGGGGTCTGGCCTTTCATGCGTGGCATGATCCACTCACGGGTCTGCCCAACCGCGCCTACGTGATGCATGAATTGAACGGCCTGTTCGCGCCGGGCGAGCGTCCCTCGCTGGCGGTGCTGTTCATCGACCTTGACGGTTTCAAGGCCATCAATGACATCCATGGTCACCAGGGCGGCGATATGTTCCTGCGCGCCGTGGGCCGTTCGCTGCGCCAGAGCGTGCGCGAGCGCGACATCGTGGCACGCTTCGGCGGCGACGAATTCGTCGTGGTGCTCAGGCGTTACAGCGGCGAGGAGAACCTTTCCCGGATCTGCCGCAAGGTGCTCGACCTGGTCTCCCGGCCGATCCAGGTGGGCGGCGAGTTGCTGGCCGTGTCGCCGAGCATCGGCGTGGCCGTGGCGCCGCGCGATGGCCATGACGCTGAGACTCTGCTGCGCAACGCCGATGCCGCGATGTATTCGGTGAAGGAAACCGGCAAGGCCGACTTCCGCTTCTACGTCGAGGGCATGCACGAGCAGGCCCGCGAACGCATGGCGCTGGCCCTGGACCTTCGCCAGGCGCTGCAACAGGACGACATCGACGTGGCCTACCAGCCCAAGCGCTGCCTGCGTTCAGGCCAGGTGCGCGGGCTTGAGGCGTTGGCACGCTGGAATCATGCGTCGCGCGGCGACGTGCCGCCGACAGTGTTCGTGCCGGTGGCCGAACGCTCAGGCCTGATCCACGCCCTGGGCGAAACGGTACTGCGGCGCGTGCTCGCCCAACTTACTGCCTGGGACGCTGAAGGCGTGCCGGTGGCATACGTGGCGATCAACCTGTCACTGCACGAACTCACCCGGCCCTCGTTCGCCGAATCACTTTCGGCAATCGTTGCCCGGAGCGCGGTGGATCCATCACGCATCCGCTTCGAGCTCACTGAATCGAGCCAGATGCGACAGCCGGAGGAAACCGTGCGGCAGATGCACGCCCTTCGCGAGCAGGGCTTTGAGCTGTTGATCGACGACTTTGGCGCAGGCTTCTGGAACCTTGGTCATTTGCGCGAGTTGCCGGTGGGAACGATCAAGATCGACCAGTCGTTCGTGCGCGGTGGCTTGCATAACGACGCGGACCGGCAAATCACCGAGGCCATCGTGCGCCTTGCCCGCAGGCTGCGGTTGGAAACCGTGGCTGAGGGCGTGGAAACGGCCGACCAGGCCAATTGGCTGCGCGAGCTCGGATGCGATGTCGGCCAGGGCTTTTACTTCGCCCATCCGATGCCGCCAGCGGCCGTGGGCGGATACCTGGAGCGCCTGGCCTGTGGGCTGGCGTGAGCGGTTTCGCCAGGTCACCATGCTGGCCCTCGGCCTGCTGGCCCTGCCGTGCCTGGCCACACCCGACGCACTGACCGATGCCTGGCGTCCGTTCCGCGCCGTGTGGTTCGACAACCTTACCGTCGCCGATGGCCTGCCGCATTCGACGGTCACGAGCCTCGTGCAGGACGCCAGCGGCGTGGTGTGGATGGGTACCTTCGGCGGGCTGGTGCGCTATGACGGCAGCCAGCTGCGCGAGTTCGGCGAGCAGCCCGATGCGCCGGACGGCCTGACAGATGCCTATGTGCGCTGCATGGCCGCGCTGGCCAACGGCAACCTGCTGCTGGGAACCAATGCCGGCGGGCTGGTGGAGTTCGATGCCGCCACCAATCGCTTCCACCGCTTTCCCATAGGTGCCGGCGGTACTTCGGACGATAAGATCTTCGCCCTCGCCAGCGACCGCGCGCAGGGTTGGTGGGTTGTCACCGACGCAGGCACCGATCATCTCAGTGGTGATGGTCGCATCGAACGTGTACCTGAGGGCCCGGGAAGTCGCCCGGAATTCCCGGCACGGAGTTTTTCCGCGCTGCAGGACGAAGCCGGCAACCTGTGGATCGGCAACGACCGTGGACTGTTCCGCCGTGCCGCCGGCCAGGCGTCCTTCGTGCGCGTGCATGCTCCCGATCCACGCGTGGACGCGGTGATCGGCGACCGGATCTGGTCGATGTTCCGCGACGCCGCCGGCCGCACATGGTTCGGCAGTGGTGAATCAGGTTCGGTTTACCTGGATCGAAAAGGCGAGTGGCATTTCGTCGAAGGCATTTCAGGTTCCGCATCGATCACCGGGCGACGCACGATCCGCAGCATCGTCGATGCACCCGATGGCGATGTCTGGTTCGCCAGCGATGGCGCGGGCGTGGCGGTGTGGAACCCCGCCACCGGACATGCGCGGTTGTTGAGCCATGACGCGTCGGTACCCTCGACCATCCCGGGCAACATCACGCGCGCACTGATGCGCGATCGCTCCGGGAATATCTGGGTGGCTACCGAACTTGGCGCGGCACGCCACGACACGCGGGCCACGGGCATATTCACCGTGCCGCCGTCGCCATTCCAGGCTTTCGGGCTTTCCGATCCTGATGTCCACACCGTATTCGTGGATCCCCGCGGGCGGATCTGGCTTGGCCTGGGTACCGGCCACATCGATGTGCTCGACGTGGGCGCCGGCAGCATGCGCCATTTGCGGGTGCCCGGCGACCAGGGCCAGCGCGACGTGCAGGCATTCGCGGTGGCCCCGGATGGTGCGATCCTGGTGGGTTCGCAGGGCATCGCGCGCATCGATCCGGACACCTTGCAGGTATATCCCGGCCAGGTGCCCATGCTCGATGGCGAGATCATCCTTTCGATGGCCCGCGAGGGTGACCAGCTCCTTGCCGGCACGTACGACGGGCTTTTCGGTGTCGACCTTGGCGCAGGCCATGCGCCTTATGCCGCGACGAACCTCAGCAACGAAACCGTGCGCGACATCACTCGTATGGACGGCCAATGGTGGCTGTCGACGATCAATGGCATCAGCGTGTGGCCGGACGGCGAACCGGACTTCTTCACCTTGCGCCATGATCCGGCCCAGGCGGACAGCCTGCCGCAGAATTACATCGGTTCGTTGGCCATGGACTCCCGGCGTCGGCTTTGGGTGTCTACCTACGGCGGCATCGCCTGGGTCGACCGCTGGACGCCGAAGGGGCCGTGGCACTTCCGCCACCTTGGGCTGGCCGAGGGACTTGCCAGCGCGAAGGTGGACGCAGTGCTGGTCGATCGGCGGAACCGTGCCTGGGCGTCGCTCGCCCACGGGCTGGCGCGGGTCGACCCGGACGATTTCAAAGTGACCAACTTCGGCGCGCGCGACGGATTGCGTGTGGCCAGTTACGAGCATCGTTCCGCTGCGACCGGGCCGCACGGCGAGTTGTTGTTCGGCGGCCTTGGTGGCCTGACCGTGGTGTTGCCCGATGCGCCGCCAGCGCGTGAGGGTGCTGAAGGGATCACCGTCACCGGCGTGCTTCAGGACGGAAACGAAATGCCATATGGCCTGCTGCCCGGCGACGGCGGCAGCATCACGGTGGATAGTGATTCGCGCAGCCTCCGCGTGGATTTCGGGCTGCTCGACTATGGCGTGGCGGGCGAGACACGCTACGCCTATCGCCTGGAGGGCTTCGACGCGACGTGGGTGGAGGTGGCCCGTGGCAATCCTGCCGCCGCGGTGTACACCAACCTTCCCGGCGGCAACTTCACCTTGCAACTTCGGGCCGTTACCGTCGGGGGCGCGTCGCGCACCATCGATGCCTCCGTGACCCTGGCCGTGGCGCCGCGCTGGTTTGAGTCGTGGTGGGCGCGGCTGCTGATGGTGATCGCATTGCTGGGCACGGTGCTGGGGCTTTCGGCGCTTCGCACGATGTTCCTGCGGCGGCGGGCGAGGGTGTTACAGCACGAGGTGGATGCACGCACGCGCGACCTGCAAGTGGCCAATGAACAGCTCGACCGCCTGGCCGGTACGGACGAGCTCACCGGCGCCTTCAACCGGCGTCGCTTCCTCGATCTGGCTGGCCGTGCCGTGGCCGATGCGCAAGTGAACGACAAGCCATTGAGCATGGTGCTGATCGACCTGGACAACTTCAAGGTGGTGAACGATACCTATGGCCACCTGGCGGGCGATGCGGTTATCCGCGCCGCGATGGACCTGACCGCCCGGCTATGCCGGGGTTCGGACCTGGTCGGCCGCTACGGCGGCGAGGAATTGATCATTTGCCTTCCGGGCACCGAAGCGGAGGGCGCCTTCCAGCTGACCGAACGCATCCGCCAGGCCATGGCCGAACGCACGGTGATGGATGGCGGTCGCAGCATCACCGTTACCGCCAGTGCAGGCATTGCCGTGTGGCGGCACGGGGAGTCTCTCAACGGCATGCTGCGCCGCGCCGACAATGCGCTGTATGCGGCCAAGCACGCCGGGCGCAACCGCACCGAGATCGACGAGGGCTAGTCGCGGAAATTGTCGAACTGCAGCGGTAGCTCGATGTCCACCTTGCGCAGGATCGCCATCGCCGCCTGCAGGTCGTCGCGTTTTTTACCGCTCACGCGCAGTTTGTCGCCGTTGATCTGCGCTTCCACCTTGAGCTTGGCTTCTTTCATCGCGGCGATCAGCTTCTTGGCGATGGGTTGCTCGATCCCTTGCTTGAGGGTGACCTTGCGCCGCGCGCCGCCGAGGTTTACCTCAGGCTCGCCGATGTCCATGGCACGCGCGTCGATCTGCCGGGCCGCCAGCCGGGCCCTCAGGATGTCGAGCATCTGCTCAAGCTGGAAGTCGCTGGGTGCGCGCTGGTTGACCACGAAACCATCAAGCTCGAAGCTCGCCTCGACGTTGCGGAAGTCAAAGCGGGTGGAAAGCTCGCGGTTGGCCTGGTCGACGGCGTTGGTGAGCTCGTGCTTGTCGATTTCGGATATGACGTCGAAGGAGGGCATGGTGGAAAGTCATCCATCGTGGGGCGGGCCGTCTATGGTAGCGCGCCCCGATCGGCGATAATGGCCCGATGGCGACGAGCGACTATGACGTGCTGGTGATCGGCGCGGGCGCGGCCGGCATGATGTGCGCCATCGTCGCGGGAGCCCGCGGCCGCCGCGTACTCGTGCTCGACCACGCCAACAAGCCCGGCAAGAAGATACTGATGTCCGGTGGCGGTCGGTGCAATTTCACCCATACCGGAACCACGCCGGCCCATTACCTCTCGGCCAATCCGCATTTTTGCAAGAGTGCCCTGGCGCGCTACACGCCCTGGGACTTCATCGCCATGGTCGACCGCCACCGCATCGCCTGGCATGAAAAAACCCCAGGCCAGCTGTTCTGCGACGATTCGGCCAAGCAGATCGTGGCCATGTTGCTGGCCGAATGCGCGCGGGCGGGGGCACGCGTGGAAACCTCGGTGCCGGTGTCCCATGTACGCACCCACGGCGACGGCTTCATGGTGGATACGCCGCAAGGCCACGTGCGCTGCGCCTCGCTGGTGGTAGCCACCGGTGGACTGTCGGTGCCGACAATGGGCGCCACGGCGTTCGGGTACGACCTGGCCCGCCAGTTCGGCCACACGGTGCTGCCGCTTCGCGCCGGGCTGGTGCCGCTCACCCTGAGCGGCAAGCACCAGGAACACTACGCTGACCTCAGTGGCGTGGCGCTGCCGGCTTCAGCCAGCTGTGATTCGGTGTCGTTCGGCGAGGCGGTTCTGTTTACCCATCGGGGCTTGAGCGGGCCTGCCATCCTGCAGGTTTCCTCGTACTGGGAACCGGGCAGGGAATTACTCCTGGACCTCATGCCCGGCCTCGACCCTGCCCAGTGGCTGATCGACCAGCAAGGGCAGCGTCCCGCGGCGGAATTGCGCACCGTCCTGGGTGACGCACTACCCAGGCGACTGGCCCAGCGCTTGTGCGAGGCTTTCCTGGGGTCACGCCCCATACGCCAGTACCGCGAGGCGGAATTGCGCGATATCGGCGGCCGCCTGGCGGCCTGGCCGATCGTGGCCAGTGGCACGGAGGGCTACCGTACGGCGGAAGTCACGCTGGGAGGCGTGGATACCGACGGCATCAGTTCCACCACGATGATGTCGCGCCGGGTGCCGGGCCTGTATTTCATCGGCGAAGTGCTTGATGTCACCGGCCACCTGGGCGGTTACAACTTCCAGTGGGCGTGGGCTTCAGGCCATGCAGCCGGACAGGTGGCCTGACCTTAACAATCGCTAGACCTGTCCGCGGCAAGAATGGCACTGCACGCTACGTGCGCGGAACGGATAGAGCCATGGCAGCAGAATGGACGACGGTATTCGAGGGCGAACGGGAAGGGCGCAGACTGACCATTCGCCGCTCGAAGGACGCGACCTACAAGGTACTGACCATGCAGACGGTCCATGACGAGGGCATTGCCTACCAGGACGGAAAAACCTTCGTCCATGTTTCGCCTTCCAGTCGCGGTGAAGCGGTGGAGAGCGAGGTGACTTCGCTGGACAGCCTGCACGAAGCCCTGCTTGAACTGCACTTTTCTTCGGACACGGCCGGCGCGGTGGCCGACGAGGCCGGCAAAGCCTGACGCCCCTTCAGGCGTCGTAATAATGGCTGGCCGAGGGGTGCGAGCCTTCGTTGTCGTGAGCCAGGGAAATGGCCACCATGCCGCCGGTGACAAACGACGCACCGAGCCATGCCAGCAGGACGCTGGGCAGGTGGCTTGCGAAATGGATGGTCGAGGCGGCCATGATGGCAAGCCCCAGCAGGGTGCTCAGGCCCGCCAGGGTCATGGCGGTGCGTTGCAGCGAACGGGCTTCTAAAGTGGACATAGGTGTACTTCCAGCCGGAGCGTAGTCGTCCAGACCTGCCCCGTCGATCGGATCACAAGGACCACGCTCCACCGTGGCCTCAAGCCGCGCAAACGTTTTCGCGGTTCACCCAAGGGAAGCAAATTCCGGGCCTTAACAAAGGGGCCTGTACGCGGCATTCGCGCGTGCCCTTCACATGGCGGCCCGGCAGCGCGGGTCAGGGAGTGACCATGCGGGGCAACTTCCGTCAGCTGATTGAAGGCTGCCAACGGGAGCTGTTAGCCGCGTCAGGCGTGCCGCGGTACGGGTGACCGTGAGGTAATGCCTTCGACCCAGCCTGGCCGCTCACCCAGCTTTCCGATCACCGCCTGGTAGATGAGTTCCCGGGCAACCGCCAGCACGGTGGCGGCATCGCTGCTGGCGTCAATGATCGTCGCCTCCAACAGGCCGGGCTCAAGGAAAATGGCCCGGCAGCGCGCAAGGTTGTCGGCATCTTCGAAATGGTTGGGCTTGTCGCCACGGGCGCGGATGCGCGACAGGCCTTCGCCGGGTTCGACGTCAAGCACCAGCAGCAGGTCGGGCCTGGGCGCGAAGTCGTTCTCGGCCAGCAGCTGGTGGACATCGAGACCGGCGGCGCCCTGGTAGGCCACGGTGGACGGGTAGTAGCGGTCCAGGATCATCACTTCACCACGCTCAAGTGCCGGGGCGATCACCGACTCGACGTGCTCGCGGCGATCGAGCAACAGGTAGCGGAGCTCGTCGGCGGCGTCGAGCCGTCCTTCGATCGCCGACTGCCGGAGCCTGGTGCCCCAGGTGCCGGCAGTGGGCTCCTTGCCGATGGTGACGCCCAGCCCTACCTTGCGCAGGACGGCCCCGAGGCTGGCGGCGAGGGTGGTCTTGCCGGCACCGTCGATGCCTTCGATGGCGAGCACGAAGCCGCCGGGGATCTGAGCTTGGGTCATCGGCGAACTTTATCCGCTCGGCCCGTTGAATGCACTTCGCGATAAGGGGTATTCCATCCGGGGAAAGCGGCCCTACAGTGGCAGGACGTCTTATTGAAGGGAGTGTCCACACCCATGCGCATCGAACTTGGCGGTCGCAGTGCCATCGTTTCAGGATCCACCGCCGGCATCGGCCTTGCCATTGCCACGGGCCTGGCAGGTGCCGGCGCCCATGTGGTGGTAACAGGCCGCACCCAGGCGCGTGTCGAAGAAGCTTTGGCTTCGATCCACACCATCCACCCGAAGGCCAGCCTATCGGGCCAGGCGGGTGACCTGGGCACTGCGCAGGGCGCCGCGGACCTCATCAGCGCTTTCCCGGACACCGACATCCTGGTCAACAGCCTGGGCATCTTCGAACCGAAACCCTTCGCCGACATCACCGACGCGGACTGGATGCATTTCTTCGAGGTGAACGTGATGAGCGGCGTGCGACTGGCCCGTCACTACGCCCAGGGTATGAAGGCGCGCGTCTGGGGCCGCATCCAGTTCATATCCAGCGAATCGGGCGTGCAGATTCCGGCGGAAATGATCCACTACGGGGTTACCAAGACCGCGCAACTGGGCCTTTCGCGCGGGCTGGCCGAGGAGCTCGCAGGCACTGGCGTCACCGTCAATGCGTTGCTGCCTGGCCCCACGCGGTCGGAAGGGGTGGGTGATTTCTTCGGCAAGATCGCCGGTGAGAAGGGTGTGTCGCAAGCCGATGTAGAGCGCGATTTCATTGCCACGCACCGTCCATCGTCGTTGATCAAACGCCTGGCCACGGTGGAGGAAGTGGCCAACATGTCCGTGTATCTGGCATCCGAGCAGGCGTCGGCAACCACCGGTGCGGCGGTGCGCGTGGACGGCGGGGTGGTGCGGTCGATCGTTTGAGGTGTTTTCGGCGTGGTGCCGGTGAGGCTACGCCGCCGGCATGTCACGGCTCACGTGCATGCTCATTCCAGCGTGCGCGTGTCGCCCGTGGCCACGTCGAGCACTGGCAGGCCTGCAATGGCCCGTCGGCGAGCGTCGCCGGAAAGCCAGTTCGCCTTGCCTTCGGCGTCGCGGCTTTCCCGGTAGCGGGAAATTTCGTGGGCTTCTGATGGCGTGCACACGGCAAGGCCGCCGCTGAGCAGGTCGTTGCGCACGAAGAAGGCGTTGTTGCCGGCGCTGTTGCCGCCGACCAGGCTATAGCCCTTCGTGGCAGCCAGGTGCACCAGCGCTCCGATCGATGCTCCCCAATACAGGTTCGAATGGTGCGCGACGCTGCGCTGGAAATCAGCCTGGTAGGGCACGGTGATAGTGTCGGCGGGCCCGAACACGCTGTTGTATTCGCATACCACGATGCGCGGGTGGAAGGCCTCGATGGCCTGCCATACGTGATAATCGTTGCCATCGATGTCGATGGACAAGATGCCAAGATCGGCCTCGAATCCGCTTTCGGCAAGCAGGCCCTCGATATTCTCGCGGGTGATGAACGCCTGCTTCGCGGTGAGTTCGTGCCGCCAGTAGTAGGGCGCGCGGCGAATCGACTTCACATTGTCAGCCGAGCCATCGATCACGAAGCCGCGCCAGTTGTCCTTCTGCATCAGGAAACGGCCATTGGATTCGGAAAAGTCTTCAACGCCGAACTCGATGAAAGTCCGCTGCGCGATCGGCACGACGCGCGTAAGGAACTGCAAAATGCCGTCCTCGCCCCATTGCGAGAACACCTTGAACTCATGGTCGGCAAGCCGCGGCGATGTGTTGCCCGCATCCAGTTTCGACAGGATCACACCCTGGTTAAAGCGCAGCAGGTCCAGTTCTTCATTGAGGCGCCGCGTCTTGACACGGGCTTCGCCCCATTTGGCGAAGAAGGGCTGTCGGGGTGCCATGGGAGTCCTGGTGGCTGGATAAGGCGATTATCTTAACCGGCTCCTTCAAGCGCGCCGCGGGCGGTTTATGCCGCGGCAATGCGACTGACGGCAAGTTCGGCGGCTTGAATGCCTGCCTCGCGACCGGCTATCGCTGCCGCCTGGCGTTCAAGGAAGTCGCCCGGCGTACGGCCGCGTTCCATCAGCGTCAACAGGCCGCCGGGCTCGGTGGTGAAGAGATTCCAATAGCCGTGCCAAAGGGTGCGGGCGCCCTCGGTGAAACTCCCCGCGCCGGAAACCAGCGTGAGGCCTGCGATGTTCTCTTTCATGTGCCCTGTGCCCGACGAGTGTGGCTTGGGGCGCATGCTAGCCGCTATTTCTTACGGAAAGAATATGCCGGTGGGGACGGTCGGATGTACTCGAAACCACCACCGTTTTGGTTTACGTGTAGCGGTAACCGGCTCCGGCTAGCTATTCTCTCCGTCTTCTCGGGTGGTGCATATCCCTGGGGCAGCGGCCTAGCCTTTGCTACTCGGGTGTCCTTGAGTTTGTCATGCCCCGCGCGCGGGCAATGGTCCCGAGTGCTGTGTCGACCTGTGACAGGTCGTTTTCTGCGAGTACCTCGGTGAGGTATGCGGCGATCAGCTCCTCGGAGTCGAGGAACTCAGCCGCGTCAAAGCGGGTGAAGTTTGTGGTCATTGCGCACTCCATTGGGTATTGGTGATTCTTTGAGGTTCTTAGAGCTGCGGCGTGAAGTTGACCTCCGCGTGAGTAGCCGAGCAAAGATAGGAAAGGTCAAGGGTGCCGTGGTGCAGAGGTACTAGATTGATCCAGGCCCCGCATTACCTGGCTTCCTCGCTGGATAACGCCCCGGCTTTGCAAAGCCTGCAGTAGTGGCATCTGGTTCGCTCGCACGGGAAAGGACTGGTTGATTTCACCGGAGAAGACGGTCAGCGTGTCGCCGGCCAACCTGAAACGCGGCCTTTCGATCGGCTCGAGCATTGGCGTGTCGCCGGATGCCCAAAAGGCTGCACCATCCGCTTCAATCACCAGGTAGGCAATCGTGGGTTGGGCGGAGAATGACCAGGTTTCAAATGCCTCAGGAGCGTTTCCTTGGTAGTCCCGCTGTTGCTGGCACGCCCTGAGCAGTTCTGCGCATGTCTGGTCCCATGTCGCCCGGACGGCTGCGCTGTCGGGGAAAAGCTCCCGCCTGTGTTGGTCCAGCCACAATTCGAATGCGCGGGCTTTGCTGTTCGATAGGGGTACATCCAAGTGATGGGTCAGGACACTGGTTTGCCCTTCGTCCCAATCGGCCCAGTGCTTGGCGTAGTAAGCGGGCAGGCGGACGGCCCGAAGTTGCACCCAGGTCCGCCCGGTCTCCACGGCAGTCCACGTCGTATCTGCCCAGGAATTGGATGGGGCCACTAAGCGGCCCGACCTCAATAGCCGGCGCGGGTTTGAGGGCAGGGTAATCCTGCAGCGACGCCCCTTGGGTTTCTTCTCGTGGGCCACTGCGGTGGTTTCCACCTTGTGTTCGACAACGAGGTGGCCTAAGGGTGCGCAAAAAGCCCTGTGGCCATCTAGAGAGATGTGCACTTCATGGCACTCGCGGTCGATGTCCGCTTCAAAGCCTTTTACATGGAAGTAGTCTGCTGCAGCCATGGCCGATGTTGCCGCCTTCTCCCAGCGTCCCATGACGAAGGCAAAGGCAATGACCCCGGCGGCGGCGCCGAGGATGATGAGGGCATCGGTTGACATGCGTTGATTCCTTTCAACAGTGATGGGGCGCTCTCCACTTGTCCTGCAGGCGGAGCATGGCGTACAGAGTACAACAACATGGAGTATCACAAGTTGTTGTTTAGCGTCGCTTCATTGAGTGGAAGAAGTGGCCGTAATGCCCAAGGGCAAGAGCATTTACAGCAAGGAATACCCCATCCTCGTCGACCTTCTGCGGGAAATACGGGACAAGGCGCGGCTGACCCAGAAAGAAGTGGCCCTACGTGCGGGCGTCTCGCAGCAGTATGTTTCCTCGGTCGAACGGGGGCTGCTTAGGCTCGATGCGCTGCAGCTGCGTACTTGGCTCAAGGCTTGCGACTCGAACCTAGGCAAGTTCGGCCGGGAGCTTGAAAAGCGACTGGAAGAAGCGGGGCTGTAGTGGCACCGAGGGCATGAGGGCGTCGGTCCAAATGGGCGTGGCGCAGGGCGTGGTTCGGCTCGATGGGCTCCAACTCCGGGATTGGTGCCAAGCTTGTGGTGCGGATTTGGTGGTGTGGGCTGCTGAGATAGAGCAGGCCCTTGCCGGTCGGCCAGGGCCTAAGCGCAGGCGCACAAAATAGCTCGGAGCGCTCGGCTCGACTAGGGCCGAGAGCTGGCGCACCATGGACACCGAGAACGGGATGCGGAGATCAGGCATGGCTAAGCACCACTCGACCGAACAAGACGCGGCAATGGCACTGAAACTGAGGAATGCTTTTCGAAAGCATTGCGGAGGCAACACACCGACCGACCAACTCGCGAACGAGTTCGCGCTGGTTATCGAAAGTCACCACTCCCAGAGCGCATACGGCCTTAAGCCCGGGCTGCGCCACACGGTCATCGCCGCGGACCTGATGCGTCACTACCGCATGGAATAGGCCAGTCGTGATGCGTGTCCGTGCTGACGACCGAAACGGAACGCCAAGAATCACGTAAGTCATGGTGCCGGGAGGGGGAATCGAACCCCCACTGTGTCACCACAAACGGATTTTGAGTCCGTCGCGTCTACCAGTTCCGCCATCCCGGCCAAGCGTCGAATTATGAGGCAATCGGTGCCTTTGGTCGAGACCCGGCTGCGACTGGGAAATCCTGCTTCGGTGCGGCGGAGGCCTGTCTGCCGCGTGGTCGTTTCCTGATGGTCTCCAGGCACCGGTCAGGGGAGGATGGGTGGCAGTACGATCAGGAGGCTCTCCATGGACATCGACCACGACACCTTGATTCCGGGGGTGCACGTGCCCGCTAGGGACCATGCATTGCGCGATAGCGGCGGCAACGCCGTGCCTATCGACATCGAGATCATGCGTGCCGTAGGTGCGGTACGGGTGGAGGTGGCGCACATTAATGGCCGCATGACGGGACTCGGTGCGCAGTTCGCGGCGATCCACGAACGATTCGACCGCAATGACGAGCGCCTTGATCGCGTGGAAAGACGGCTGGATCGCATCGATGACCGATTTCAAAAACTCGATGAACGTTTCCAAAACATCGATGATCGCTTTCAAAAGCTCGATGAGCGTTTCCAAAACATCGACAACCGCTTCCAAAAGCTCGATGAGCGTTTGTCCGTGACGCAGGTTTCCGTGACGAGGATCTACGTCACAGCCGCGGTGGTCGTTGGCCTGGCGTCGATCCTGGCGCCATTGATACCGCCGCTACTGAAAGCGGCGCTTGGTCTGGGGTGAATCAAGCGAAGCGAATGCTCCGCCGGATCAATGCACCCGATCCAGCCCCAACTGCCTTTCCCCACGCTCATACCAGCTATCCGCCAGCGGGCTGAACACTGCGCAGTGCGTCATGCGGCCTGAATAGATATGCAGGCTCACCGCGATGTCATCCGTGCTGATGTTGCGGATGGTGTGGTATTCGTGCGGCGGGATCAGGCTGCCGGCGGAGCCGGGGCCGGCTTCCATGGTGCCGACGGGGCGGAAGTGGAAGCGGGTATCCTGCTTTTCCAGGAGCTCGTACTGGGTGATTTCAAGCGCGCCGTTCCATACGCCCTCGACGCACCACATGCCGTCGTGGTCGTGGATGGCGGTGCCCTGGCCGGGGCCCCAGGTCATGGCGACCACGCTGTAGCCGAATTCCTCGCTTTGGTAGAGCTCGCGGCGGGCGTAGTGGTCGCCGGCGGCCTCGAACACGCAGGCGGGAAGCTTCACTTCCTGGCTGCGGATCAGCTGGCAGAGCGTTTTGCGAAGCGCATCGGTGATGGCCGGGGTTTCACCCTTGGCGACCGCCGCATCGACGGCGTCGATCAGCTTGTGGGCACCGGGAAATTCTAGGGCAATCATGGCGATACCGTGCGCGAGTGGAACCTGTTGCCGATGATACCATCAGCGGCAATTCACCGGGCCAGAAAGCCGCCAATGGCCAGGCTGTAGTTCTCGATATCCACCAGGAAGGCGTCGTGGCCCTGGGGGGAGTCCAGCGCCACGAACTCAACCCGGGCGCCGGCGGCGCGCAGGCCCGTGGCGATCTGCTCCTGCTGTTCCAGCGGGAACAGGATGTCGGTGCTGACGCCGATCACCAGGGCTTCTTCCAGCTTGATCCGGGCAAGACCCTTCTCGACGCTGCCCTGACCATGCTCGGCGATGTCGAACCAGTCGCTGGCGCGGGATAGATACAGGTAGCTGTTGGGATCGAAGGTGCGGGTGAAACGGCGTGCATGGCCTTCCAGGTACGACTCCACCTGGAATTCGAAGCCAAAAGGCTCGCCTTCTCGGTCTTCCGGCTCAAGGCGGATGCGCGCGAAGCGGCCGTTCCATTCCATCGCCGAGCGGTAGGTGATCACGCCGAGCTTGCGCGCGATACTCATGCCATGTTCGGGGTAGTGATCGCCGTCGTACTGGCCGTTGTTCCAGTTTGGGTCCAGGCGGATCGCCTCACGCTGTAGCGATCGGATGGCAATGGCGAAGGGCTGGGCTTGCGGCGCAGTACTTACACTCACATGCCGCCGTGCACTATCTGGATGCAGCGCCATGTACGCCAGGGCGCTCATGCCACCCATCGAACAGCCGATCAGGCAATCGAGCTGACTGATGCCCAGCGCGCTTACCGCCGAATGCGCGGCGTGGGCCACGTCCTCGAGGGACAGCTCGGGAAAGTTGAGCCGGTACGCTTTGCCGGTGATGGGATCGATCGAGGCCGGGCAGGTGGAGCCCTTGTCGCTACCTAGCGAATTAACGCAGATAACGTAGTACTTCGACGTGTCGATGGCCCGGCCGGGGCCGATCATCGCTTCCCACCAGCCGTCAGACGGGTCTTCATCGTTCGACGCGGCGTGGGCGCTTGGCGACAGGCCCGTCAGGATCAACAGCGCATTGGATTTTTCCTCGTCCAACTGGCCCCAGGTCTCGAAGGCCACATGCGCGCCGTGCAACTCACCGCCACGCTTCATCGGGAAAGGAGAGGGAAGCTCGTGGTAGCGGCGGGCGTCGCCCATCAGTGGACCCTGTCGATGCTGATGCGGATGGGATCACGGGTAGAGGTGGCCACCACGCCTGCGTCGCCTTCCAGATCACCTGGCTGGGCGATGGCCTGGCCGCCTTTGCTGATCCGGGCGCCAACGAACACCCGTTCGGCCGATGAAAGTTTGAACTGCGGCGTCATGCCCATGCCGTCGGTCAGTATCACCGATGCGGGCAGTTTGCTGGCGTCGAGCTTCGCCACCGCCAGCGGCATCGGCGGGCCGTTTTCGGCACGGGCATAGACGTATAGCGTGTCGCCGGCGGCCAGCTTGCTTTTCAGGGCGGGAGCCACCGCAACCTGTACGTCCAGCGCAGGCGGGGTGGCATTGGCTGCGGGTCCGTCGGGCTTGCCACTCGCCTTGGCATCGGCGGCGGCAATCTGTTGCTCCACGGCCGCGGCCACGTTGGAACTGGGATCGAGCAAGGGCTGGAGCTTGCGCCAGGTGGCCGAGGCTTCCTTGTAGCGGCCTTGCTGGAAGTCGCTGATGCCGAGCAACCACAGCGCGCGCTGGTTGGTGGCGTCAACCTGCACGGCCTTGTCCAGAAGCTCGCGTGCGCGGCCGTCGATCAGGTGGTCGGGCCGCGACTGCGAATCGGTTTCCGCCCAGCCCACCATCGCCACGCCGTTGCCGGCGTCGATCTTCAGCGCGTGCCCGTAGGCATCGCGTGCCTGTTCAAACTGGCGCAGCATGGTGCGGGCCTGGCCCATCAGCAGCCAGCCCTGGAGATCGTCCGGATGCTGCGCCAACCGCGCGGTAAGGCTTGCCATCGCTTCGTCGATGCTGGGCGGGGGTTCAGCCTTGGCCACGCCATCGAGTGTTTGCGGCGTGCCCACGAGCATATAAATGCCTACCGTGGCGACGGGAATGACAAATGCCAGGCCAAGGGCCAGGGCGAACACGCCCACCGGGCGCCCATCGCGGCGACCACGGCGGATCAGTGGGACAAGCACGAGGGCCAGCGCCACCGCGAGCATGATCGCGGCGCACAGATAAAACGCAGGCTTCACCAGTTTTCCCCACTGTCGTTGGATTCGGTCACCGCACTTGCAGGCTCCGTGGCCGCGGCACGCGCGCGTCGCCGCACCTGCACCACCAGGGCCACGCCGCCAAGCACGAGTACCAGCAGCGGGCCGAACCACAACAGGGCAGTACCCGCGTCAAGTGGCGGGTCGTAGAGCACGAACTTCGAATAGCGCGCCACCATCCAGTCCTTGATTTGCTGGTCGCTCTTGCCCTGCTGCATCAGGTCGAACACTTCGTGGCGAAGGTCCCGCGCCAGATCCGCGTTGGAGTCGTTGAGGCTCTCGTTCTGGCACACCAGGCAACGCAGTTGCGCGGTGAGATGCTGGAAACGCACCTCCTGGGCGTGATCCTTGAACGGCAGCGGGTCGATGGCCTGGGCGGCAACGGTCGTGGCCACCAGCAGGACCAGCAGCAGCACCACGCGGCGCATCATGGTGCTTCCCTGGCGATCTTGGCCAGCGCCGGCTTGAGCTCATGTTCGATCACGTCTGGCGTGAGCGGCCCGATCCGCTTGTAACGAATCACGCCCTTGCCATCGACCAGGAATGTTTCCGGTGCACCGTAGACGCCGAAATCGATCGCCGTGCGGCCTTCCACATCGGCGATCACCAGGTCGTATGGATTGCCGTGCTCGGCGAGCCAACCCTTCGCGGCGGCGGGTTCGTCCTTGTAGTTGTAACCGACCAGCATCACGCCCAGCGCCTTGCCTTCGGCCATCAGCACAGGATGTTCCTCGCCGCAGGCGAAGCACCAGCTGCCGAACACGTTCAACAGATAAGGCTTGCCCAGAAGATCTGCCTTGGACACCGTGCGGCCAGGATCGCCAAGCACCGGCAGACGGAATTCCGGCGCGGCTCGGCCGATCAGCGGCGATGGCACCTCGCGCAGGTCATGTTTGGTGTTCCACCAGATGCCGAATCCGAACAGCGCCACCAGGCCAACGAAGGCGAAGAAGGGCAGCAGACGGCTCATGCAGCGGGCTCCGCAATCGTAGTGCCGGCTTCACTTCGCGCCTTTTGAACGCGGAAGCGACGCTCACCGGCAGCGACGAAACCGCCAAGCATCATGAACAGGCCACCCAGCCAGATCCAGCGGATGAACGGCTTCTGGTACAGGCGCAGGGCCCACGCACCCTCGTGGTTGCCAGCTTCCATCGGCTCGCCCAGCGCGACATAGATATCGCGGAAGATGCCTGCGTCGATGGCGGACTCGGTCTGCACCTGGCCGCGCGTATAGGTGCGCTTCTGCGGGTGCATGGTGGCGACCGTGGCGCCATCGCGCATGATCGTGACCACGCCTTCGTCGCCGCGCCAGTTCGGGCCGCTGGTTTCGCGCACGCCGTCAAAGCGGAAGTCGTAACTTCCCAGTTGCACGATCTTGCCCGGTTCCATGCGCACGTCGCGCTCGACGCTGAGCGATTCGGAAAGCATCACGCCGGCGACGAAAATGCCCACACCAAAGTGGGCCAGCAGCATCCCGGCCATCTCAGCGGGGAACCGGCGGCCGCGCGGCATCTCGCGCCAGCGCTTGATCACGTAAAGCAGGGTGCCCACGCACACCCACACGGCGCCGGCGACGCCGGCAATCGCCTTCAGCCTGTTATCGACGAAGAAGGCGGCGACCACGGCGCAGACGATAGCGGCCAGGCCTGCACGAAGCGCGATCGGCTTGAGTACGCCGGTGTCGCCCTTGCCCCAGCGCAAATATGGCCCGAACGGCAACAGCAACACTACCGGCAGCATCAGCAGGTTGAAGAGGAAACCGAAATAGGGCGGACCCACCGATACCTTGCCCAGGTTCAGCGCATCGCCCAGCAGGGGGAACAGTGTGCCCAGCAACACCATCGCGGCAGCTGTAGTGAGCAGCAGGTTGCCGATCAATATGGCGGTTTCGCGCGAGACGATGGCGAACGCCCGCCCCCCCGCCACCTTCGGTGCACGCACGGCGTACAGCAGCAGCGAACCGCCGATCACCACCACCAGGAAACCCAGGATGTACAGGCCGCGCCGTGGATCGGAGGCAAACGCATGCACCGATGTGAGCACACCCGAACGCACCAGGAAGGTGCCAAGCAACGATAGGGAAAACGCGAACAGCGACAGCAGGATCGTCCATGAACGCAGCGAGCCGCGTTTCTCGGTGATCGCCTGTGCGTGCACCAGCGCCGCGCCCACCAGCCACGGCATGAAGGAGGCATTCTCGACCGGATCCCAGAACCACCAGCCGCCCCAGCCCAATTCCGCATAGGCCCACCAGCTGCCGGCGACGATCCCGCCGGAAAGGAATGCCCACGCCACGTTGGTCCATGGGCGAGCCCAGCGCACCCACGCCTGTTCCAGTTCACCGCCAAGCAGGGCGGCGATGGAGAAGGCGAACGCCACCGAGAAACCCACGTAACCCATGTACAGCACGGGTGGGTGGAAGGTCATGCCCGGATCCTGCAGCACGGGGTTCAGGTCCGCGCCATCGGGCTGCATCGGCAATTCGCGCAGGAAAGGATTGGAGGTGAATACGATGAAGGCCAGGAAGCCCAGCGCGATGAAACCCATCACGCCAAGCACGCGGGCGGCAAAGGCTTCGGGCAACTGGCGGCTGAACATCGCCAGCGCCACGGTCCACACGTTGAGGATGAACACCCACAACAGCATCGAGCCCTCGTGCGCACCCCAGACCGCGGTGATGCGGTAATACCAGGGCAGGGCGAGGTTCGAATTGGCGGCCACGTAGCCCACCGAGAAATCGAAGGTGAGGAACGCGTGGATCAGGATGCCCATGGCCAGCGCCACGAAGACGAATTGCCCGGCGGCCACCGGCCGCGCCAGCGACATCATCGCGTTGTTGCCGCGCCAGGCGCCGACTATCGGCACCACGCCCTGCACCAGGGCCAGCAGCATGGCAAGGATCAGCGCCAGTTGGCCAAGCTCGGGGATCACTTGCCCGTCTCCGTCTCGGCTTTCTCGTCGACGATGGCCTTGTTCTTGTGGGCCTTGGCCATGGCGTCCTTCAATTCCTTGGGCATGTAGGTTTCATCGTGCTTGGCCAGCACTTCGCTGGCGACGAAACGCGCGCCATCCATGGAACCGGTGGCGATCACCGACTGGTTGTCGCGGAAAAGATCGGGAAGGATGCCGTTGTATTCCACCGGCATGGCACCGTCCGCGTCGACCACGATGAAGCTCACCTTCAACGAATCGCTCGCGCGCTGAACAGAGCCGGCCTTGACCATTCCCCCTAAGCGGAAGCTCTTGTACTGGGTGGCCTGGCCGCCCTGCACCTGGCTGGGGGTGAAGAGGTAATTCATGTTCTGCTGCAAGGCGAACACGGCCAGGCCCACCGCGGCGACGGCGGCGACCACCACCAGCAGGACAACGGTGAGGCGGCGCTTACGGGTAGGATTCATGCGTTCTCATTCCGGCGGCGCGCGCCCTGGCGCGCCATGCGGGCGCGGACATCGCGCAGGTTGCGGCGACGCCGGAATACCGGTGCGAAGTAGTCGGCCAACAGCACCACGGCGAACACCGCGTAGCTGGTCCAGACGTAGAAGGCATAGCCACCCATCTGAAGGAACTGGTTCATGCCGTTTCCTCCACGGCCAGTGCCTTGACCCAGTCCTTGCCGCTTTCCATGGCAACCAGGTCGGCCCGGACGCGGCCGAACAGGCTCGCCACGTAATAACACTTGGTGGCCAGCATCATGGTGAGCAGCGGCCACAGCATGCGCGCATCGATATGCGAGGGGCCCAACAGGCGCACGGTGGAACCCTGATGCAGCGTGTTCCACCAGTTCACGGAAAAATGCACGATGGGTACGTTCACCACGCCGATCAATGCCAGGAAGGCTGCCGCACGCGCGCCCTGGCGTCGATCCTCGAACGAGTGAAAAAGACCGATCACGCCCAGGTACAGGAACAGCAGCACCAGTTCGGAGGTAAGCCGGGCATCCCATGTCCACCACGTGCCCCACATCGGTTTGCCCCACAGCGAACCGGTGACGAGGGTGATGAAGGTGAAGGCGGCGCCGATCGGCGCTGATTCCATCGCCACCACCTCGGCCAGCTTGATCCGCCACACCAGGGCGATGAACGCGGCAACGCCCATGGCGAAATAAATGAACAGGCTCATCCAGGCGCTGGGCACGTGGATGAAGATGATGCGGTAGGCATCGCCCTGCTGGTAGTCCGCCGGCGCCAGCACCAGGCCGCCATAGGCGGCAATCGCCCCGGTGATAAGCGCCAGGGTGAGCGCCCACGGGCGCACGGCGCCGGCAAAGCGATAGAACGTGGGCGGCGAGCCGAGGCGGTGCAGCCAGGTGGGGATCCAGTTAGCCATGTATCTCGTTCAGGCGGGGGATTCGCCGTGGGGTCATGTCAGGCGTCCAGCGCGATGCGCAGCGCGGCGGCGCAGGCCAGCGGGGCCAGCACCACGGCCAGCACCAGGGCGGCGCCGAGCCAGGCGATGGGCGCAACCCACGGCAGCCCTTGCTGTGCGGCAGCCACCGCGCCGGCGGCGAAGATCACCACCGGAACGCACAGAGGCAGCAGCATTAGCGCCAGAAGCATACCAGAGCGCCTCGTCCCGGCCGTTAGCGCCACCAGGATGGCGCCGATCAGGCTAAGCAGCGGCGTGGCCAGCAGCAGCGCCACCACCAGTACCCCGATCACGGGCGTGGGCAGGTGCAGCATTCCCGCCAGCAACGGGGAAATGATGATCAGCGGCAAGGCGGTGGTAATCCAGTGGGCAAATATTCTTATTGCCAACATCAGCGCCAGAGGTTGCGGTGCCAGCAACAATTGTTCGAGCGAACCGTCCTCGATGTCGCCACGGAACATCGCATCCAGGGCCAGCAGCATGGCCAGCAATACCGTCACCAGGATCACCCCGCCGGCGATGCGCTGAAGGAGCGCATCTTCCGGACCCAGGGCAAAGGGAAACAGCGTGGTCACGATCAGCGCGTAAAGCACGGGCATGGCGATGTCGCCGCGCCGGCGCCATGCCAGCAGCAGGTCGCGTCGCAGCAGGGCCGCGCATGCTGCGCCAGCGGTGGCCGTCATGCGTGCATCCGGATGACACGCGGTTCGCCGCCAAGGAAGGTCACCGTGCCGTGGCTGGATACCAGCGCCGCACCGCCACGGGCCGCGTGTGCCTGGACCAGTCGGTTGACCAGGGCGATGCCGTCGCGGTCGAGGTTGGCGTAGGGCTCGTCCAGCAGCCAGATGGTGGCGGGGACCAGCATCAGCCGCGCCAGGGCGGCACGTTTTTTCTGGCCGGCGGAAAGCCGGCGCACCGGTTCGTCCTCGTAGCCTGCCAGCCCAACTTCCCGCAGCACGGCCATGGCGTCCATGCCGTCGCGGCGCCCGGCCAGTCCCTCGGCCACGCGCAGGTTCTCCAGTGGCGAAAGGTCGGCCTTCAGGCCCAGTTGGTGGCCCAGGAACACGACGCGGCCGGCAGTGTCGATGCTGCGCAACGGCTTGCCTTCCAGTTCCAGAGTGCCTTCGTCCACGTGCAGGATGCCGGTGAGCAGGCGCATCAGGGTGGTCTTGCCACTGCCGTTGTCGCCTTCCACCAGCACGATGTCACCGGCGGCCACGTCGAAATCCAGGGGGCCGAATACCTGCTCTTCCTGGCGGGAGAAGCAGAGGGCGCGGGCGTGCAGCAGGGGTGCTTCGGCGGTCATCGTCCGGCGATTGTCCTTAAAACCTTGGGTGGGCGTCCATGTGGCAGCCCGTCGCGGGTCTACAGCCAGGCCAGCGCCGCCTTGGCCTTGCCCTTGCCGCAGACGATGGCGTGCTGGCCGCAGGCCTCGGCGATGGCCAGGATCCGCCAGGCGTCGATACCCACCACGAACAGGCTGGCCTCGCGCCAAAGCTCGTTGCCCACGCCGACCGATGGCCACAGCACCGATGGGTTGGCGGCCTTGAGCAGGCCCAGCAGGCGCCGCTGGGCGGCGCGATTGACTTCCGGCGACTGCCGGACGGAGCCTGGGTTCCAGCCGGTGATGATCGCCCAGCAGGCCTCTCCGATCACCTTGGCCAGCTCCGGCGGCAGGGGCGTGTCGATCCGGATCGATGCGTGGCCACCGCGCGGCAGGCGCACGCGGTAGTCCGTGCGGCGATACGCGGTGTCGTGCGCGTTAACCAAGGCCATGGCCCGGCAGCGGCGGCAGGGTGGCCTTCAGGGTAGCGACGGCGGCATCCAGGTTCACCTCCGCTGCCGTGCCGTGACCCTTCAGCAGTTGCTCGAGCAGGGTGTCCTGCGCAAGGCCGCGTTCAAGCGCATAGGCGTAGGGCAGGTGGGTGAAGGTAACCATGCGATAGCGTGGCATGTAATGCGAAGGCGCGTGTTCAGCCAGCAGGCTTCCCAGTTCACGCTTGCGCAGGTAGTGCGGATCGGCCACCGAATCGCGCATCTCGATATAGTTTTCCAGCGCCATGGTGGCGACGGCATCAACATTGGGCTTGCGTTCGGCCTGGAAGGCGGCGAAGGCTTCAGTCGTATCGCCGCGGTACTCACCCAACAGGCGGGCCAGCGCGGCGGCGTCTTCGAAGCCGCAATTCATGCCCTGGCCGTGAAAGGGCACGATGGCGTGCGCTGCGTCGCCTATCAATAGCGCCCTGCCGCCAAGGTGCCAACGGTCCAGGTACAGCGTTGCCAGCGTGCCCATCGGATGCCCGGCCCAGTCCTGGTCGAAGTCGGGCATCAATGCCAGAGCATCGGGAAATTCCCGGGCAAAGAATGCACGTGCATCAGGCGCCTGGCGGATCTGCGCGAAGCTCGGCGTGCTGCCATCGACAGGCAGGAAAAGCGTGACGGTGAAGCTGCCGTCGCGGTTGGGCAGCGCGATGCACATGTAGCCGCCCCGCGGCCAGATGTGCAGGGCATGGGGTTCGATCCGGAATGGCGCGGACCGATCCGCCGACGAGGGAATTTCCAGTTCCCTGTAGCCGTGGCCGAGCGGATCGATTCGCTCGCCCAGGTCGCCCATCGCGGCGCGCAACGCGGAGCCTGCGCCATCGGCACCGATCACTACGCGGGCTTCGACTTCCCGCTTGGCATCACCGACGGAAAGGGTGATGCGCCCGGCGTCAAAATCAGCCTGGACCAGTCCCTGGCCAAAATGGAAGCGAGCGCCGGCCTCTACTGCCGCATCGATCATCAGGCCGTTCAGGCCTCCGCGGGAGACCGACCAGATCACCTCGCTGTCGTCCACGCCATAACGCTGCAAGGCAGGCTGGTTCCCCGGCGTATGCACCATGCGGCCACGCATCATCACCGCCTGTGCAAGCACGCGGTCGGCCTGCCCGGTGGCGCGCAGCGCATGCAGGCCGCGTTCGGCCAATGCCAGGTTGATCGAGCGGCCGCCGTCGAAGCCGGCGCGCCGCGGATCGGGGCGCTTTTCGAAGACATCCACCTTGAAGCCGGCCTGGGCAAGCAAGGTCGCCACCAGCGCGCCCACCAGCCCGGCGCCGATCACAGTGATGGATTTGGTGAGGTTTTGCGGGTGGGATGCGTACACGGGGCGGGACCTAGGTCGGTAGCATGGGCCGGCCCATGCTGCGCAGCATGGAATCAGGTGCGGGCGCAGCAATTGGTGCAGGGCGGCGCATCGTGCGCTGCAACGTAACGGGAGCTGGGTTTAACCGGCTTTCTTGCCGCCGCGCGCTGCCGGCCGGGTCGGCGGTGCCTCGGGCGGGGCCTTCTGCGCGGCGGCATCGAAGAAACCGCGTTGCATGGATTTCCACATGTCCAGGTTGCGCTCGGTCAGCTCGTTGAGCATCGACCATGGCGTCTGGCCCATCAGGTTGTTCAGCTGCGAGCGGAACTGCTGCTGCTGGTCCAGGAACACCTGCAAGCTGCGCTCCAGGTACGGGCCCATGAAGCCCTGCAGGGAATCCCCGTAGAAACGGATGATGTGCGAGAGCAACTGCGGGGACAGCATCGGCTGCCCGTGTTCCTCGTGCTCGGCAATGATCTGCAGCAGCACCGAACGGGTGAGATCCTCGCCTGACTTCGCATCGCGCACTTCGAAGGTTTCGCCGTCCAGCACCAGCTGGCGAACCTCCTCCAGCGTGATGTAGCTCGAGATCTCGGTGTCGTAGAGACGCCGGTTCGGATACTTCTTGATGATGCGGAGGGTTTGTGCCATGCGGCGAAACGTAGCAGAACGTATTGCGCCGCACCAGTTCCGGAAGATCAACGCCTATTGGATCGTGACAATTGGCCCGGACGCTAATGGCCCGCCGCTCCGCCGGCATTACCGAAGGGTGGTTTGGCCAGCCAGAGCACCGGTATCAACACGATGAACAGGATGGCGCAGCCATAGAAAACGTCGTTCACGGCCAATGTCATGGATTCGCGGGTGAGCACCTGGTTGACCACCGCCAGGCCCGTCTGGCCGGTTGCACCCAGGCCCTGCAGATGCCCCAGGTATTGCGTGGTGGCGGCGCTGCCCTGGGTCACATGTTCGGTGAGCGAGGCGTGGTGGAACTCGCTGCGGTGCTGCCAAACCGTCACCGACACGGCGGTGGACACGCTCGATGCCAGCGTGCGGCAAAAATTGGCCAGGCCCGACGCGCTTGCGATCTGGTCGGGGCGTAAACCTGAGAGGAAAATCTGGTTCAGGGGAATGAAGAAGCAGGCGATGCCCACGCCCATGATGAACCTCGGCGGCAACATCGATGCGAACGACGAGTCGCTGGTGAATTCGGCGAACCAGAACGAACAGAACGCGAACACGATGAAGGCGAAGGTCACCACCCAACGCAGTTCCAGCCTTTGGATGTTGGCGCCGATGAAGGGCGAAACCACGAAAGCCAGGACACCCACGGGCGCGGCGGCAAGACCGGCCCACGTCGCGGTGTAACCCACCGTGGTCTGCAGCCACAGCGGGAACACCACGTTGATGCCGAAGAATGCCAGCATGCCCAGCGACAACGCCCCCACGCCAACGGCGAAGTTCCGGCGCGAGAACAGCGAAAGATCGATCACGGGATGTTTGGCGGTGAGTTCCCAGATGATCAGGAAAGTCAGTGCCACCACGGCGATGAGCCCCAGGGTGAGGATCAGCGGGGAGGCGAACCAGTCGTGGTCGTTGCCGTTGTCCAGCATGAACTGCAGGCAGCCCACACCCACGATCAGCAGGCCCAGGCCCACCGCATCGATCGGCGTGCGTTGGGTAGCTGTCTCGCGACCGCGCAACAGGCCCCAGGTGACCACCGCCGCGGCAGCGCCCACCGGCACATTGATGAAGAAAATCCAGGGCCAGGAGAAATTGTCGGTGATGTAGCCACCCAGGATGGGCCCGAAGATCGGCGCCACCACCACCGTCATGGCCCACATGGCCAGGGCCATGCCTTGCTTGGTCTTGGGATAGCTCGCCAGCAGCAGCGATAGCGACAAGGCCACCATCGGTCCGGAACCGGCGCCCTGCAGCAGGCGGAACACCACCAGCATCGGCATGCTGGTGGCAATTCCGCACAGCATCGAGAACGCCACGAACAGCAGCACCGAGAAACAGAACGTGCGCACCTCGCCGAAGCGCCGGGCCAGCCAGCCGGTCAACGGCTGCATGATGGCGCTGGCCAGGGCATAGGAACTGATCGCCCACGTCCCCTCGTTGGCACTTACGCCCATGCTGCCGGCGATGTGCGGCACAGCCACGTTCACGATCGTCATGTCCAGGATCTCCATGAAGGTGGAGAACGCGACGGCGATGGTGAGCAGGACCAGCGGGCCGCCGGAAAGCGGCTTCAGTGGCTGGGGGGTTGGCGTGGCCTCGGCCATGGTCAGCGCGCGGCCAGGTTGTCGTCGATGATGGCCTGCGCCTGCGCATCGGCCTTGGCGGCGATGTCATCGTAGACGGAGGTCTGCGCGGTGGGCGTGGTCACCGGCGATGCCGGCAGCGCGGCGCCGGAGGCATCGGTGATGTCCACCGTGGCGGTGGTGGACAGGCCGATGCGCAGCGGGTATTTGTCCAGGTCCGCGTTGTCGAGTGCGATGCGCACGGGCAAGCGCTGTACCACCTTGATCCAGTTTCCGGTGGCGTTCTGCGCCGGCAGCAGCGAGAACGCACTGCCGGTGCCCACGCCAAGGCCGGTGACGCGCCCGTGGTAGGTCATGCTGCCGCCGTAGAGATCGGCCTGGATCTTTACCGGCTGTCCGATGCGCACATGGCGCAGCTGGCTTTCCTTGAAATTGGCATCCACCCAGAGGTCGTGCAGCGGGACCACCGTCATCAGCGGCTGGCCGGGGGTGACGCTGTTGCCCACCTGCACGCTGCGCTGGGCGACGTAACCATCCACCGGCGCCAGGATTGCGTTGCGCTGGGCGGCGATCCAGGCCTGGCGGTACGTCGCCCGGGCCTGCTCCACGGAAGGATTGTCGGCGATCTCGCGACCATCGATGAGCGCACGCGCCGCATCCGCCTGGCGCTGGGCGGATTCCAGCCCAGCGCGGGCACTGTCGAGCATGTCGCGTGCGTGCTGCAGTTCCTCGGGAGCCACGGCCTGCTCGGCCAGCAGGGGCTGGCGCCTTGCGAGGTCCTGCTGGGCACGTTTGACATCAAGCTGACGGGCGGTCACCGCAGCGTCCGCGCTGGCGACCGATTGCGTTTGCTGGCGCACCTGGCGCACGGCCTGGGCCAGCCCGCTGGCGGCCTTGCGCAGGTTCACATCGCCGTCGGTCGGGTCCAGGCGCACCAGCACCTGGCCCGCTTTCACCCGTTGGGTGTCGTCGGCGAACACACCCACCACAATGCCCGGTACTTGAGCCGAGATACCCACCTGGTTGCCACCGACGTAAGCATCGTCGGTTTCCTCGCGGTGGGAAAACACCAGCAGCCACAGCAGCACCCAGGTAACACCTGCCACC
Organism: Pinirhizobacter sp.; assembly: GCF_036499745.1. Classification (NCBI taxonomy): domain Bacteria; kingdom Pseudomonadati; phylum Pseudomonadota; class Gammaproteobacteria; order Lysobacterales; family Rhodanobacteraceae; genus Pinirhizobacter; species Pinirhizobacter sp. The sequence continues at coordinate 197,597 of NZ_DASYDG010000030.1, read as the reverse complement.
AGGAACACCACGACCGCAATGGCGAGCATGCGCCGGCGCTTGCGTGGATCCTTCGCGCCGTTGCCTTTGTCGTTGCCGTTGTTCTCGGCGGACGGTGCGCCGGCATGGTTTTCGGAATCTTGCGAGCTCATGGCTGTGCTGCTCCGTGCGAAGTCGAATCGGTTTGGGTATCGCCAGCACCCATGTCGGCGCGATAGCCGCCACCCAGGGCCTTGGCAAGGGCAACGTCGGCGGACAGGGCCTGGCCCTGCAGTTCGAGGTCGCCGTCGCGCTGCTGGATCAGTTGCGCACGGGCGGTGAGGGCTTCGCGCGCATCGCGCACGCCCTGGCGTGCGCGGGCGTCGCTGGTGGCTACCATGCGGCTGGCCGCATCTACTTGTGTGGCCTGCTGTACGCGGCGGTCGGCTGCCTGGCGCGCACTGAGCGCCTGGGTGGCGACGTCGCGCGCAGCGGCGATCACAGTGGCGTTGTACTGCGCCACCGCGGCGTTGAGCTGGCTTTTGCTATAGCCGTAGTTCGCTTCCAGGGCGCCGCCTTCAAAGATCGGCAGGTGCAATGCAGGGGTGAGCCCGAACACGCGGCTGCCGCCGTTGAATACCTTGTCCATGTCGATCGACGACAGGCCCGCCATGGCGGTCAGGCTGAAATCGGGGAAGAACTGCGCCCGGGCGACGTCCGTCTGCTTCAGGGCGGCCTCGACCTGCCAGCGACTGGCGGCGATATCCGGCCGGCGGGCGATCAGGTCGACGCTGGCCTGCGCGGGCAATGCGCCATCAACGGCGGGAAGCGGGCGATCGGCAAGGGCAGGCAGGTCTGCGGGGGCAACGCCCACCAGCGTTGCCAGCGCTGCGCGGCGGATCGCCGCCGAACCCTCGTAGGCCACTTTCCCCTGGCGCGCCGAGGCCGTTTGCGCGCGTGCCTGCTGCACCGTATCGGGCAGGTCCACGCCCTGTTTCACGCGCAGGGTGGCGATGCGCTCCATGCGCTCGGCATTGGCCACCAGCTCACCGGCAAGCAACGCGCGCTGGCGGTCGGCGAGGAAGCCGAAATAGGTATCGGCTACGGAGCTTTGCAGGGCGAGCGCCGCGGCGGCGTGCTGGGCCTGCGCCGCGCGGGCCTGGTCGAGCGCCGCATCGACACTGTCGCGCTTCTTGCCCCACCAATCGAAGTCGTACTGCAGCTGCACGCCGAGATCGGCCTGGTTGTACCAGGTGAAACCGAGGAACTGCGTTGGAATCATCCCGTTTTCGCTAAGGCGTTGCCGGGCTACCTGCGCGCTGCCGTCGATGCGCAGGCCGGCCTGCGCGGCGGCAATGCTCACCGATTGCCGCGCGGTATCCACGCGGGACTGGGCCTGGGCCAGATCCGGCGAGCCCTTCAGCGCCATGTCGATCAGCTGGTCCAGCTGTGGGTCGTCGTAGTGGCGCCACCAGTCCTGTGCCGGCCATTGACCAGTGGTGGGCACGTCGAGGCCTTGCAGTGGTACATCGGCACGCAAGTTGGACGGACGCTCCAGGCGTGCCGGTGCGCACGCGGCCAGCGCGAGGGCCAGGCCCAGTGCGAGGGCGCCGTGGCGAAGGGAAGAAAAGGCTTGGGTCATTCGTCGCCCCCGGCGGTGACATCGTCGATGCTCTGCGCCAAGGTGCGCAGCATGCGTTGCAAGGTGGTTTTTTCCTTCGCGGAGAACGCGGCGAAGGTGGCGGAAAGGCGCGGGAACATCGGCGGCAACAGTTTATTGACGAAGCGGCGCCCGGCTGGCGTGATGCGCATGATGATCCGGCGGCGGTCATCCACCGCATGGGCCCGCGTGATAAGGCCCTTCTTCACCAGCGAGTTGGCGATGCGCGTCATGTTGGTGCTGCTCTGCGTGGCAACACAGGCCAGGTCGCTGGGCGAGGCCGAACCGTTGGGGCTGGAGAACAGCATCATCAACGCGTGGAAGTCGCTTTCGGCCATACCGTGCGGCTTGAGGTTCTGCGCCAGTTCGCCCTGCATCGCCCCGGCGGTAAGGGTAAGGAGCTTATACAGGCGGACATCGTCGATGGGCATGCCGGGCACGATCTGCTCGACGCGGGCCATGCCCTCGTCCAGCCCCGCGATGATGTCGGTGACCTTGTTCATCAAAGAATAATTCACTGGTGAAGTAATTAGGCTAACAGTGTTCCTGGCACCGGTGCAAGGCCCGTACGTCAGTAACGGTTCCCCTGGCGGGGCAATGCGGTGGCGTGGCCGCCGTTGAAGCTAGGATTCGGAGCTGACCGCCCATCCGAATAGCCGCGCGGCGTTTGCCGTGGTAGCACGCGCAATGGACTCCGCGGACTCTTCGCGCAACGCTGCCACCGCGTCCAGCACGCTTGCCGTCAGTGCCGGTTCGTTGCGCCGTCCCTGGTGGCCGTGCAGCGGCTGGTCGGGCGAGTCTGTTTCCAGCAGCAGGCATTCCATCGGCATCGTGCGAACCACCTCGCGCAGGCGGCGGGCCCGTTCATAGGTCACCGGGCCGCCGATACCGAGCATGAAACCAAGGTCGAACAACTGCCGCGCCTGCTCGGCGCTGCCGGCGAAGCTGTGCACCACGCCGCGCAGGCCCCTGTGCCGCCGCAGGGTAAGGGTTACTTCTTCCAGCGCGCGGCGCGCGTGCACGATCACCGGTAGCCCGCGTTCGCCGGCAAGGTCGAGCTGGCGGGCGAAAATTTCCCGCTGGCGGGAAGGGTCAAGCCCCTCCACATAGAAGTCCAGGCCGATCTCGCCAATGGCGACGTGGGGATGCGTGTCGAGCCAGCCGGGAAGTTCATCCAGGTGCTCGTCGAGGTGGTGTTCGAGCATGAGCGGATGCAAGCCATAACCGGCGGCAATGCGCTTGTCAGCGGCGGCCAGGCTTGCCACCGCCTCCCAGTTGCCTCGATCTATCGCGGGCACCACCACGCGCGCGACGCCGGCGTCGGCGGCGCGCTGCATCACCGCTGCCAGGTCGCCGGCGAAGCTTGCGTCGTCCAGGTGGGCATGGGTGTCAACGATGGCGATCAATGTGCAGTCCTCGTGAAAATCATTCTAAGCGCGCATTCAGTATGCCGAACGTTCAATGGCAGCGTGCCCACCGGCACGGCGAGGGGCCGTGACCGGTCTGGCTGATTAAACCAGGAGAGTGATCCATGAAGTCCCTTATGACGTCGACCCTGTATCTCGCCGTTGGCGCGACCATGGCCCTTGGCGTCGCCGGCTGCAACCGCGATGCCGACGCCGCCGTGGGCGAAGCCGGTTCGAAGTTTGCCCGGGTGGTGAGTGTGGACCCGGTCCGCGAGCAGACCCAGCCGCAGCAGGAGTGCCACGATGTGGTAGTGAACCGGCATGTGCCGGTGAAGGATCCCAACCAGTTCGCAGGTACCGCGATCGGCGCGGTGGCTGGCGGCTTGCTCGGCAACCAGGTCGGCCATGGCAATGGCCGGACGCTTGCCACCGTGGCGGGCGCAGTCGGCGGCGGTTATGCCGGCAAGCGCATCCAGGAAAACCGCCAGGCAAACAATTACACGCAATCGGTGCAGCGCCGCTGCCAGACGGTGGGGCAGGCTAGCGACAAGGTCGTCGCCTATGACGTGAAGTACCAGTACAACGGCGTCTCCCGCACCGTGCGCATGGACCATGACCCGGGCGACCGGGTCGAGGTCCAGGAGGGCGTGGTGTCGGTATCCGATGCACGTGATCCGCGCCAGACGGCCCAATAGTTGATTTTCCCGACCCTCCCGCCAACCTTGAGCGAGAATTCAATCCATGAATACCCTAGTCGTCACCCGGATCGTGCTTGCCGCCGCCGTGGCCTGCGTCGGCCTGTCTGCCTGCGTCGAGCAGCCTCATCGCCGCTACGAAAGCCGCGAAGTGGTGTACCAGCAAGCCCCGCGCGGTTGCGGCCAATGCGGCGTGGTGGATGACATCCAGCAGGTGTATGTGCGCAAACAGTCGTCTCCTGGCGGCGCCATCCTCGGCGCCGTGATCGGCGGCGTGCTGGGTAGCACGGTGGGCCATGGCGACGGACGCACCGCGGCCACCGTCGGCGGCGCCGTGGCCGGTGGCTTCGTCGGCAACGCGGTGGGCAAGAACCAGTCGGGCGACGACGTGGGCTTCCAGACCGTGGTCAGGCTCGACGATGGCCGCACTGCCACCGTTACCCAGCGCGAGGACCCGCAGGTACGCCGCGGCGACTACGTTGAAGTGCGCGACGGGCACGTTTTCCGCCGCTAGATATAACGGACGTCCAGACGTCCAAACAAAAAGCCCTCCGCAAGGAGGGCTTTTCTTTTGCTTGGGTTTGGGGGTAAAGCTAGTTGACGGCGTAGAAGGCGTGTTCGCCGATCGTCGTCACCCTGTTGCGTGACCATGCGGTGTTTACCGAGGTCGTGGCGAAGTGGTCTGCGCGGGGAACATAGACCAGTCGCTGGCTCTTTGGCAGGTTCCAGTTGTCGATGGAATCGCCGGCGATCTTCCATGCCTTCTGCCAGGCAGTCAGATCGGTTACTTCAAACGTCTTGGGTGTGGTACTGATGGCGAACTGGCGTGGTGCGCTGACAACATCGCACACCGATGTGCCTTCATTGCTGCGGTCGCGGCGCCGCATCGCGACTTCCGCCACCGCATACTGTCCGATGGTGGACTCGCTACGTGCCTCCAGGTAAACCGTCGTCGCCAGGCACGTCTGGTCGGCGAGGTGTTGCGGGAGGACGGACGCCACCCAAAGCAACATCGATAATTTCATTCGTTCTGCCTCCAACTTGCTTTCCGTTGAAGGCGGATGACGCAGCCTTGAACGTGTAGCGGTGGACGGCTGGCAGGCCGTGGCCACCTGGATTGACCGCTCGCCGATCAACTGGTTTGCGGGCGTCACGACATGTGACTATCACGCCGGGTGTCCGAGCCCGGTGGGAATGCGTTTCGCTGTTGTAAGTTGGGCGGCCTGCACGTGAAACAATGGCGGCGCACCACAGCGGATTGTCACCGGCTTCAAGCCGGGTCGCGCCGATTCGACTGCCAGTCGATTCGTCGCGTCATGTAACGGGGCGCTACGCCGTTACCCAAATTCGATCGGCGGAGCCTAGTGGGGGATGCATCACATTGGCAAGTGCAAAGGCCATCTTGTTCAGCAAAGGCTCACAACATGCGTGAACTGATTTGTGCTGCACCATGGATGAAATTTGTGTATACGCGTTATCAGCACATGACCTTCGATCTATTCAATGTGGCCATGTATGAAGCAATGCAAGGTTCGCCTGAATGTCTTGGACATCGAGCATGCCTGAGCGTTCATCGCCAAGAAAACTATCGTTCAGAATCACCAGCGCCTTGGTGGCGCCTTCCACGACATGCGTGTTCAACACCATGCCGACGGAAGTGTCGTTGCGGCGCAATGTCGCACCAGATGAAGCAATCGTGTCGAACCTCACCGAATGCATGTGCTGCTTGCCCGCGCCGCGATAGTGCATGCGCGCGACAATTTCCTGTCCCGGGAAACATCCCTTGTTGAAACTGACGGCGCCCAGGCGCTCGAAGGACAGTGATTGGGGTAGCAGTTCGCCGATGGCTGCATCAGGCAACCATGCAAACCCAGCGTTGATGTCCTGTTCGATCCAGTCGCGCGTGGCGTGTTCGTCCACGTGCGCGCGTGCTGTGTCCACGATGTGCCAACTGCGCAGGCCAGCGCCCAGCATGATACCTGTTTCTTCATCGACAGTGATGGAGCCGTCGGGCAGTGCTGGGCCGTCGATCACTTCGATGTTGCTTGTGACGGCAATGCGCACCTTGGCTCGGAAGACGAAGCGCTTGAGGTCCTGGGCCATGGCCATCGCATCTCCGCCGCGCAGCAGCGCAGTGAAGCTGTCGGTGTCCGGTCGTGCCAGCTGCAGGAAAGCACGACAGCGTCCCTTCGCGTCGAGCCATGCGCTCCATTGCCATTGCCCCGGGGCCAGCGCCGCCACGTCGGAGGAAAACTGGGCCTGGGCGAAGGCGGCGGCGTCGGGACCGTCCAGGCTAAGGAGGGACGCGGGTATCGATGAGCTCTGCATCGTGGGGATGTTAGGGCGTGTCCGGGCGCAATCCAGCCCCCTCGTGTTGTGCTGCGGTTGCACAGGGTTTAACATTCGCAGGCTTTGAAAACCATGCCTGACACGTCTGCCCCTCCTGCCCAGGCCCCGGAATCCACGGTCGTGGAAACCGGCCAGGGTGCCGCACCCGCGGTACCGGCCCTGAAACAGGAAGAGCGTCCACCGCTTGATCCCACGCGCTACGGCGATTGGGAAAAGAATGGACGCTGCATCGACTTCTGAGGGCATCGCCGGCCCCTGAATGGCTGGCTGTTGCGCATGGGTCGATGAGGTGGTCGGGGAGGGCGTCAAGCGATTCCACCCAGGATAGCCGCCATGGCACAGACCACCCGACCTCTTTCACCGCACCTGCAGATCTACAAGTGGCAGTCGCAGATGGTGACGTCCATCCTGCACCGCGCCACCGGCATCGCCCTTGCGGTGGGTAGCCTTGTGATCCTGTGGGGAATCATCGCGATTTCGATCGGGCCCGATGCCTGGGCCAGCTTCCATGCCGTCGCGGCCTCGCCGCTGGGCCTGGCGCTGCTTTTCGCCTGGACCTGGGCACTTTGGTTCCACTTCATCAATGGCGTGCGCCACCTGTACCAGGATGCCGGCGCCGGTTACGCCATCAGTACCTTCATCAAGGCCAGCTGGTTCTCGATCGTCGGCTCCCTGGTGCTTACGCTTGCCACTTGGGCCTATGTGTTCATGGGAGGCGCCGCATGAGCCGCGATCTTCGCAATCCGCTGCAACGCGCCCGCGGCCTGGGTTCGGCGAAGGAGGGCGTCGGCCACTGGTGGAACCAGCGCCTGACCGCCATCGCGCTGGTGTTCCTGGTGCTGTGGTTCGTGGTGCTGGTGCTGGGCCTGCTTGGCCACGATTACCAGGCTGTGCGCGCGTCGATCGCGCGTCCCTGGAACGCGATATTGATGGTTGCCTTCATTGTGGCGGCGTTCTGGCACTCGGTGCTGGGCCTGCAGGTGGTGATCGAAGACTACGTCCACACCCGCTGGGTGGAAGTGACATCCATGATCGTCATCAAACTGCTCGCCGTGGCGGGCGTTATTTCCGGCGTGTTCGCCGTCCTGCGTATCGCGTTGGGAAGCTGATCGATGGAAGCCTATAAGGTCCAGCAACACAAGTATGACGTTATCGTGGTCGGCGCCGGCGGCGCGGGCTTGCGCGCCACTTTCGGCCTTGCCGAAAAGGGCCTGAAGGCCGCTTGCATCACCAAGGTATTTCCCACCCGTTCGCACACTGTCGCGGCGCAGGGCGGCATCTCCGCCGCGCTGGGCAACATGGGTGAAGACGACTGGCGTTTCCACTTCTACGACACCATCAAGGGGTCGGACTGGCTGGGCGACCAGGACGCCATTGAATACATGTGCCGCGAGGCCATCCCGGCGATCATCGAACTGGAACACTACGGCGTGCCGTTCTCGCGTACCGAGGAAGGCAAGATCTACCAGCGACCCTTCGGCGGCATGACCACCCATTACGGGCAGGGCACCGCGCAGCGCACCTGCGCCGCGGCCGACCGCACCGGCCACGCCATCCTGCACACGCTCTACCAGCAAGCGCTCGCGCATGACGCCACGTTCTTCATCGAATATTTCGCGATTGACCTGATCTTCGACACCGACGGCACCTGCCGCGGTGTGCTGGCGCTGGACATGAATGACGGCAGCCTGCATTTCTTCCGCGGCCATGCCGTGGTGATGGCCACCGGCGGCTACGGCCGCGCGTACTTCAGTGCCACCTCCGCCCACACCTGCACCGGTGATGGCGGCGGCATGGTGCTGCGGGCGGGCCTCCCCCTGCAGGACATGGAGTTCGTGCAGTTCCATCCCACCGGTATCTACGGTGCGGGCTGCCTGATCACCGAGGGCGTGCGCGGCGAGGGTGGTTACCTCACCAATTCCGAAGGCGAGCGCTTCATGGAGCGCTATGCGCCCAGCGCCAAGGATCTTGCCTCGCGCGACGTCGTCAGTCGCGCCATGACCATCGAGATCCGCGAAGGCCGTGGTGTGGGCGAGCACAAGGATCACATCCATCTCAACCTGATGCACCTGGGGCCGGAAGTGATCCACGAGCGCCTGCCGGGCATCGCCGAATCCGCTCGTATCTTCGCCGGCGTCGACGTCACCAAAGAGCCGATCCCGGTGCTGCCGACGGTGCACTACAACATGGGTGGCATCCCCACCAACTACCACGGCGAAGTGGTGACCAAGCAGGGTGACAATCCCGATGCCGTGGTGCCGGGGCTGTTCGCCATCGGCGAGGCTGCCTGTGTTTCGGTGCACGGAGCCAACCGCCTGGGCTCCAACTCGCTGCTCGACCTGGTGGTATTCGGACGCGCGGTGTCGCATCGTTGCGCCGAGCTGATCAAGCCGGAGACCGCCCACAAGGACCTCCCGGCCAATGTGCTGGACAAGGCCCTGGCCCGCTTCGATGGCATCCGCTACGCCAAGGGCAGCAAGCCCACGGCCGAGATCCGCGCGGCCATGCAGAAGACCATGCAGAGCGACGCCGCGGTATTCCGCACCGGCCAGTCGCTCGACGAGGGTTCGACGAAGATCTCCGAGGTCCACGACATGTTCAAGGACGTCGCGGTGAGCGACCGTTCCCTGGTGTGGAACTCCGACCTGATCGAAACGCTGGAGCTGGCCAACCTGCTCGACCAGGCCGTGGCCACCATGCACTCGGCCCAGCAGCGTCCGGAAAGCCGGGGCGCCCATGCGCGCGAGGACTTCCCCGACCGTAACGATCACGAATGGCAGAAACACACCCTGGTGTGGATCGACGAAGCCGGCAACAGCCGCTTCGACTTCCGTCCGGTGCACATGTACACCCTGACCGACGAGGTCGAGGTCGTGCCGCCGAAGAAGCGCGTCTACTAAACAACCGTCATCTGGAGAGGCAATCGTGGCCGAGTTCACGCTACCGAAAAATTCCAAGGTCCAGGGCGGTAAGCACCACGCGTCCCCCGGGGCGAAGCAGCCCCGTACCTTCAAGGTCTATCGCTGGAATCCGGACGACGGGCAGAACCCGCGTACCGATACCTTCGAGGTGGACATGGCCGCTTGCGGCCCGATGGTTCTGGACGTGCTGCTGAAGATCAAGAACGAGATCGATCCGACGCTTACCCTGCGCCGTTCCTGCCGCGAGGGCATCTGCGGCTCGTGCGCAATGAACATCGACGGCACCAACACGCTGGCCTGCACCCGCGCGGTCGATGAGTGCAGCGGCGGTGTGGTGCCGATCTATCCGCTGCCGCACATGCCGGTGGTGAAGGACCTGGTTCCCGACCTTACGCACTTCTACGCCCAGTTCGCCTCGATCAAGCCATGGCTGCGCACGCAGAGCCCGGCGCCGGCCGACAAGGAGCGCCTGCAGTCGCCGGAAGACCGCAAGAAGATCGACGGCCTGTACGAGTGCATCCTGTGCGCCTGCTGCAGCACCTCTTGCCCCAGCTACTGGTGGAACGGCGACCGTTACCTGGGTCCGGCCATCCTGCTCCAGGCCTATCGCTGGATCGTCGACAGCCGCGACGAAGATACCGGTGCGCGCCTGGACGACCTGGAAGACCCGTTCAAACTCTATCGTTGCCACACCATCATGAACTGCGCGCGCACCTGCCCGAAAGGCCTGAATCCGGCCAAGGCGATCGCGGAGATCAAGAAGCTGATCGTGCAGCGCCGTTCGGCTTAAAGCGGGACACGCAGGCGATGGACGAAGCCATCATCCGCCGCCTGCGCTGGCGCGCCCGTCGCGGTACACGCGAACTGGACGCGCTGTTCGGCGGCTGGCTGGACGAACGTTTCGCCACCGCCGATGAAGCCACCCGCAAGGCATTCGACGAACTACTCGACGTCCAGGATCCGGACCTCTGGGATTGGGTGATGGGACATGGAAAGCCAGGGCGCGACGACTTCGCCCGCATCATCGATGAGATCCGCGCCCGACATCGACTTTGACTACTCGCCGTCGCTGCGTATGCGCATGGTGGTAGGCGCGATGACGCTGGTCGCGGCCGGCTGCATGGGTGCCAGCGGCTTGCCCGACGCCGTCCGGATTGCCCTTGTCATGGTCGCCCTGGCCGGATGGCTCACCTGGCGACCGCTCCGGGGGCCCTTCCAGGTGGCCTGGGACGGTGACGGCCGGTGGTCATGGGTGCTGCCAGGCAGGGAGCGGAAGGACGCCCGGCTTGTTGGACATGCCCGATTCGCCGGCGTGATCGTACTGCGGCTGGCCGGCCCGGATGGCAGGCGCACCCTTTTGCTCACCGCCTCCGACCTCCCGGCCGATACCTGGCGCCACCTGCGGATACGCCTGGCCGGCCAGCATCCACGCTGATACCTTGCCGCCACCGGCGCGTTCGGGCACTCTGCCCGGTGCGGTGACGCAACTCCGATGCCGGATGCTTCACCACCCATCGCCCGCGATTGAGCCGCATGTTCAGACCCCTCGAATTATTCATCGGCCTGCGTTACACCCGGGCCAAGCGCCGTAACCAGTTCATCTCGTTCATTTCCACCGTGGCCATCACCTGTATTTCGATCAGCGTGATCGCGCTGATCACGGTGTTGTCGGTGATGAACGGCTTCGACCGGGAATTGCGCACACGCATCCTGGGCGCTATTTCCCACGCCACCGTTTCGGGTGTGGGCGAAACGGTGCAGGACTGGCAGCGCGCCGTGCACATCGCCGACGGCAATCCACACGTGAAGGGCGCCGCGCCCTATGTGGACATCCAGTCGTTCATGCAGGGCCCGCGCTCCAGTGGTGCGCAGGTACGCGGCGTGGAGCCGTCGCTTGAACCGAAGGTTTCCAACATCGACCAGAAAATGGTCGCAGGCAAGCTCACCGATCTTACCGACCATAGTTGGAATATCGTGCTGGGCAAGGAGCTGGCGCAGAACCTGGGTGTGAACGTGGGCGACCGCGTCACCGTGGTGGTGCCCAATTTCCGGTCGTCGCCGGTATCCGGATCGCTGCCGACGATCCGCCAGTTCCATGTCAGCGGCATCTTCGAACTGGGCATGCAGGAATTCGATTCCAACCTCGCCCTGATCAATATCCACGATGCCGAGCGACTGTCAGATCTGGACGGCCCCACCGGCATCCGCCTGCGCCTGGACGACATGTTCAACGCACGGCCGGTGGCGGCGGAACTGGTGGACCAACTCGGGCAGGTCTACAGCGTGACCACCTGGTACGACAGCCACCAGAATTTCTTCTCCGCCATTTCGATGGAGAAGAAGGTGATGTTCGTGATCCTCTCGCTGATCATCCTGGTGGCGGTGATCAACCTGGTCTCGATGCTGATGATGCTGGTGACGGACAAACAAGCCGATATCGCCATCCTGCGCACCCTGGGCGCCACGCCGCTGTCGATCATGGGCACCTTCATGGTGCAGGGCTTGCTGGTGGGGGTGGTGGGCATCGTCTTTGGCGTGGGGATAGGCTCGCTGCTGTCGGCGTACCTGCCCGGGATCGTCAAGTGGATCGAAACCGTCACCGGGGTCACCTTCCTGTCGCCGGACGTGTACTACATCAGCGAGCTTCCCAGCCAGCTTTTGCCCCGCGATGTCTTCTGGGTATCGCTGATCACCTTCCTGTTCGCCTTGCTGGCGACGCTCTATCCGGCCTGGCGCGCCTCGCGCACGCAGCCGGCGCAGGCCCTTCGCTATGAATGACGCCGTTTCAGCCCCCGTCGTGCTGCGCGCCACGGGTGTCGCCAAAGTCTACGAAGAAGGCGACTTGCGCACGGGCGTGCTTTCCAATGTCAGTTTCAGTCTGCGCAAGGGCGAGACGTTGGCCATCGTCGGCGCTTCGGGTTCGGGCAAAAGCACCTTGCTGCATATCATCGGCGGCCTGGACACATTGAGCGGCGGTGAAGTGGAAGTGGACGGCCGCGTGCTGTCGAAACTATCCGACGCCGAACGTGGCCGCGTGCGAAACCGCTCGCTGGGCTTCATCTACCAGTTCCATCATTTGCTGCCGGAATTTACCGCGCTTGAGAATGTGTGCATGCCGCTGCTGATCCGCGGCGTGTCGATTACCGAAGCGACGAAGCAGTCGCAGGTATTGCTTGAACGCGTGGGGCTGTCCGCGCGCATGGGGCATCGCCCTTCGGAGATGTCGGGAGGTGAGCGCCAGCGTTGCGCCGTGGCGCGCGCGCTGGTAACGCGGCCGACCTGCGTGCTGGGCGACGAACCCACCGGTAACCTCGACGAGCACAACGCAGCGCAGGTGTACGAGCTGATGCTTGAGTTGAACCACGAGATCGGTACCAGTTTCATCCTGGTCACCCACGATCCACGCCTGGCCGCGCGCATGGATCGCACGCTCGAACTTTCCAACGGCGAGTTGCATCCGCACGTCGCCGCTTAAGGCGACACCCACACCCGTTTGAGCAGGCTTCCGGCAGACGCCACCGGCACATGGGAGCAGCCTCGTGGTTTCCCGTGTGGACGCCACCATGCGCCCGTCGATATCCTGGCTTGTCGTGGCCCTGGCCGTGTTTTCCGGCAATCTGGTGTTGCAGGCATCGCCGCGGCTGCCGTCCATGTATGTGGCGGTTGTCGTCGGCTCCATGGGCATCCTGTCATGGGTATCGCAACGCTGGATCGATGACGCATTCCGCGCACGTATCGTCGCCATGGCGGGCCTGGCGATGCTCGGGTATGCGGTGGCAGCGATGGCCGGGGCCCATGTGATGTCGGCACGTCTGCCACTGGCGCTGGAGGGCCGTGACTTCCTGGTCGAAGGTCGAGTGACGGGTCTTCCGGTGCGCAACCACGACAGCGTCGGGTTCGTCTTCGACATTGAACGCAACCTCGACGCAAACGCCTTCCAGGGCAATGTGCGGGTGGCGTGGTTCGGCCCGGTGCAGGCACCTCCTGCCTGTTCGCGCTGGCAGTTGCTGCTGCGGCTGAAGCGTCCGCGGGGACTGGCCAATCCCGGGGGGGCCGATGCCGAACGCATGGCGGTGGTGCGCGGCATCGATGCCGTCGGGTATGTGCGCGATGGTCCATTGAACCGCAAGCTCGGCACGATGCGCTGCGTCGATGGCATCCGCGAGGCGATTGGCCAGACGGTGGCGGAGCGGCTGGGCGGCCGGCACGCAGCACGCCTGGTGCTGGCCCTGGCGGTGGGTGATACACGGGGCCTTGGCGAGGACGACTGGCATCTTGCGCGGGTCACCGGAACGTCCCATCTGGTGGCGATTTCCGGCCTTCACACCGGCATGGCTGCCCTTCTCGCCGCCTGGTTTGCCGGTCTGGCATGGCGTGCATGGCCCACGTTGGGACTTTATCTGCCGCGCCAGGTTGCGCAGGCGATGGGCGCCGTGGTCCTGGTATTGCCGTATTGCATGCTGGCCGGGTCCGGCCTGCCGGCGGTGCGCAGCACGATCATGGTCTGCATCGTCGCCTTCGCCCATGCGCGCCGTCGTCATGTGGCGCCGTCGCATGTACTGGCCATGGCCCTGGCCGCCATCGTGCTGGTCGATCCCATGGCGCCGCTCGCCGCCGGCTTCTGGCTTTCCTTCGCTGGCGTTGCCCTTTTGGTGGGCATGCTTGGGGCCGGGCGGCGCGGTGTGCGTGCCTGGTTCGCGCAGCTGCTGCGCATGCAGGTACTGATGACGCTGGCGTTGATGCCGCTGAGCGTGGCGTTCTTCGGCCAATGGTCGCTGGTGGGCTTGCTCGCCAACATGGTGGTGGCACCTTTCGTCAGCGTCGTGGTGGTGCCCTTGACCCTGGCCGGTGCGTTGATGCTCCATGGCGTGGAAGCGGCCGCCACGCCCGTACTGCAACTGGCCGCGTTCGGCATGGACGCTATCTGGTGGGTCTTGAAGGCGTTCGCGCGGGTGCCACACGGGCAGTGGTTGCTCGCCGGCAGCGGGCCGGCGATGGTGGCGCTGGGCATGGCTGGGGCGCTGTGGTGTTGCACGCCTTGTGGCTGGCCACGGCGGTGGCTCGGGTTGCTGCCACTGGCAGCGGTGGTCTGGCCGCCGGTGGACCGTCCTGTCGAAGGCGCGGCGCGCGCGTGGGCATGGGACGTGGGGCAGGGTCTCTCGGTACTGGTGCAGACACGGTCGCATGCGGTGCTGGTAGACGCAGGCCCTCGATCTCGCTCGGGATACGACCTCGGAGCCGCGGTGGTGGTACCGGCGCTCCGCGCGTCCGGCGTGCAGACATTGGACCTGCTGGTGCTAAGCCATGGCGATATCGACCATGCCGGGGGCGAAGCCTCGGTGGCCATGGCGTATCCGGCGGCGCGGCGCATGAGCGGCGAACCCCGCCGCACAAGGCGGGGTGCCGATGCATGCGTGGAATCGCGCTGGACATGGGACGGCGTGCAGTTCCACGTCTGGCCAGCATCGGCATCAGGGCCGGCCAACGACCGCTCGTGCGTACTGCTGGTGACCACCGATGCAGGGCGCCTGCTGTTGCCGGGCGACGCGGGCAAGGCGGTGGAGCCGGCCCTGGCAAAGAAGGTGGGTGCAGGGCCGCCGACCGTGCTGGTCGCCGGCCACCACGGGAGCGCGAGCGCCACTTCCGAGGGGTTCCTGCGGGCCCTCGAGCCCACGCATGCCATCGTCTCGGCAGGATGGCGAAACCGGTTTGGCCACCCTCACCGCGATGTGGTTGCCCGTTTGCAACGGCATGCCGTGGACATGTCCAACACCGCCAGCGACGGCGCCGTCGGTATCCATTTGCCCGCCGGGCGGCCACCGGTCATTGAAATGCGCTGGCGCCGCGACGTTCGTCATTGGTGGCGGGAATGAAGGGTGGCTTTGACTACCTGGAATTTAGATCGTGGCAGTATGGATCGAAAGGTGGCCAGAAGGTCGCGTTATCGGGCCAGCTGTTGTATATAACCCGGTGACCTGCGCTCGATGTCCCATGCTGCAGCGCTCATTGACAATGAAAATTTAGAGCGATTTAAATAGGCGTCGAGGGATGCCTACCACCGAAGGGGATTGAAGATCGATGGCATCTGGCAGCCCACTCCGCCGCGCAAATACCGTCCTGGCCGCATCGGTCCTCCTGGGTCTTGCGGTCCCGGCCATCGCCCAGGCGCCATCGCCCCAGGTCGAAGAAGGCTTCCACACCTCCTTCGAACCGGGCCAGGTGCAGCCGTCACCAGCGGTGCCCGGCACCCTGCATGCGGAAGTCACCGGCGGCCCGCCGAAGGAGGCGGCACTCACCGCGAAGCCCGGCGTCGGCTTCAGTGGCCTGCATTCGCTGCATTACACCAGTGATGTGAAGGGTAAAAGTGAAGTGCTGCTGGCCGCGGTGGATGCGCCGGTATCGTCCACCAGCCGGCTGTCATACGTGGTGTTCCCGCGTTCAAAGCCCGACGACCTGCACAATGGGGCCACCTACGTGGCCGTGGACCTGGAATTCGACGACGGCAGCCGCCTTTCGACGCTCGGTGCCGTTGATAGCCATGGCACACCAGCCCAGGCTCTCGCCCAGGGCGAGGCGCGCATCCTCTACCCCGATCAGTGGAATGCGGTGTCGGTGGATATCGGCCGTGTGGCTGCCGGGCGGCACCTGCGCAAAGTGTTCCTGGTGCACGACGACAACGATGGATCGCCGGTGGAAGGGTATCTTGATGACGTCGCCGTGGCGCCGGCGCCGGTGTTGCCGTCCTCCCGCCCGACTGATTTCGTCGACACGCGCCGCGGCAGCAATGCCAACGGGCGGTTCTCGCGGGGCAATAATTTCCCCGCCGTGGCCGTGCCGCATGGCTTCAATTTCTGGACGCCCACCACCAATGCGGGCTCCAACTGGATCTACCAATACGCCGAGCGCAACGGCGATGACAATCGCCCGCGCATCGAGGCGTTTTCGCTGTCGCACGAGCCGAGCCCGTGGATGGGTGATCGCCAGACCTTCCAGGTGATGCCGGCGATCGCAAGCGGCGTACCGGTCATCGATCGCGCCGCGCGGGCGATGTCGTTCGACCACGCCAACGAAGTGGCCCAGCCGGACTACTACCAGGTTCATTTCGACTCAGGCGTCACCGCGGAGATCACGCCCACCGACCATGCGGCGATCATGCGCTTCACTTTCCCGGGCAACGCGGCCCAGCTGGTGTTCGACAACCGTGATGCCAACAATGGCATCGAGCTGGACAAATCCCACCGCGCCATCAGCGGCTGGTCGGACAGCAAGAGCCGGTTGTCCACCGGCGCCACGCGGATGTTCTTCTACGCGCGCTTTGATCGTCCCGTCACTTCCTCGGGCACTTTCGAAGGCAGTGAGCGCGAAGATGCCGCGGGCTGGTTCGGCTTCGACGTGGGACACGGTGGCGCGGTGAACATGCGCATCGCCACCTCGCTGATCTCGGTGCAGCAGGCGAAGAAAAACCTGGATCTGGAGATCTCCGCCGACGACACGTTCGAGACTGTCCGCGAACGCGCCCGCGCACAATGGGACCAGCAGTTGGGGGTTGCCTCGATCGACACGCCCAATCGCGACGACAAAGTCGTGCTGTATTCGAACCTGTACCGCCTGTTCCTCTATCCCAACTCCGGCTACGAGAACACCGGCACACGCGCCAACCCCATTTATAGCTATGCCAGCCCATTCAGCCCGCAGGTGGGCGGGAATACCCAGCTTCACACCGGCGCACGGGTCATGCCCGGCAAGGTGTATGTGAACAACGGCTTCTGGGATACCTATCGCACGGCGTGGCCGGCTTATACCTTGCTCACGCCGCACACCGCGGGCGAGATGATCGACGGTTTCGTGCAGCAGTATCGCGACGGCGGCTGGATTGCCCGCTGGACGTCGCCGGGCTATGCGGACCTGATGGTCGGCACCAGTTCGGACGTCGCGTTCGCCGATGCATACCTGAAGGGCGTGCGTAATTTCGATGTGGCTGCGTTCTATATGTCGGCGCTGAAGAATTCCGCAGTGGTAAGCCCCGTGCCCGGTGCGGGGCGCAAGGGCATAGGCCGCAGCCTCTTCAACGGCTACACCGACAGGTCGGTGGAAGAAGGTCTGTCGTGGTCGATGGATGGTTACATCAACGACTTCGCCATCGGCAACCTGGCGCGCGAACTGGCAGCCAACCCGCCCGAGGACCGCCGCTACAAGGGCTACGCGGACGACGCTGTGTACTACCGCAGCCGTGCGCTGAACTACGTGCATCTTTTCGATCCGGACGTCGGTTTCTTCGTGGGCCGAAACAGCGACGGAAGCTGGCGCTTCGACAAGAAGCACTTCGATCCCACCCGCTGGGGTGGCGACTACACCGAGACCAACGCCTGGAACATGGCCTTCCACGCGCCGCAGGATGGCGCGGGACTGGCTGCGCTCTATGGCGGGCGCGAGAAGCTCGGCAAGAAGCTCGATGCGTTCTTCTCGGCCAAGGGAACCTTCGACGTGGGCGACTACGGCGGCGTGATCCACGAGATGCTCGAGGCACGCGATGTGCGCATGGGCCAGTATGGCCACAGCAACCAGCCCTCGCACCACATCATCTACATGTACGACGAAGCAGGACAGCCCTGGAAAACCCAGGACAAGCTGCGCGATGCGATGAGCCGCCTGTACGTGGGCAGCGAGATCGGCCAGGGTTATCCCGGCGACGAGGACAACGGTGAGATGTCCGCGTGGTGGGTGTTCGGTGCCGCCGGCTTCTATCCCTTGCGCATGGGCACGCCTGAATACGTGGTCGGCGCGCCGCGCTTCGAACACATGACGCTGAACCTGGAAGGAGGCAAGCAGATATCGATCAACGCACCGGGTGTGAGCGACACCAACCGCTACGTGCAGTCGCTGAACGTCAACGGCCAGCCCTGGACGAAGCTCACCCTGCCGCATGCATTGCTTGCCGCCGGCGCCACGCTGGACTTCACCATGGGGCCGAAGCCCTCGAAGTGGGGCGCGGGCGAAGATGCGTTGCCGGCGTCGATCTCATCCGAAGGACAGAAGCCCGCGCCACTGGTGGATGTGTCCTCGCAGGCGAGCCTAAGCGCCGATGGCGCAACGCCGGAATTGCTCGCCGCCCTGGCCGATGACGATTCGGCCTCGGCTTACCAGCTCCCCGAAGCCACCAGCAACATCAACTACAAGCTCGACAAACCCGCGGCCGTTGCCGTTTACACGATCACGTCGCCCGGAGCCCTGGACGCTCCGTTCAACTGGTCGCTGCAGGGGTCGATGGATGGCGTCACCTGGACCACCGTGGACAGCCGTTCGGGAGAGCGTTTCGCCTGGGCGCGTCTCACACGTGCCTTTGCCGTGGCCAAACCCGCGGCGTACGCGTATTACCGTTTCACCTTCAACGGTGGTCGCCGCACCGGCATCGCCGAGCTCGAACTGCTCGCGCCCAGCGCGAAGTAACGGGTCAGGACGCCGCCGGCCTTGTGTCCGGCGGCGTCCTGCTATCATCCCGCCCTGGACACTTTGATAACCCCCCGGGGCGTTTGCCGTGCTGGAAATCCTGTTGGCTGGTGGTTGGGCGATGACGCCCATCCTGATCTGCTCGCTCGTGGCGCTGGCGATCGTGCTCGAGCGCTTCTGGACATTGCGCCGGGCCTCGGTGCTGCCGCCGGGGCTGGGCGAGGAAGTGCGCGAATGGGCCCGTTCGGGCCAGCTGGACAACGAACACGTACAGGCCCTGGCCGAGGGTTCCCCGCTCGGGGAGTTGCTGGCCGGCGCACTGATCGTGCGCGACCGTCCCCGCGAACTCATCAAGGAGCGCATCGAGGATACCGGCCGCCACGTGGTGCACCGCCTGGAGCGATTCCTGAGCACCCTGGGCACCATCGCCCTGATCGGCCCGCTGCTGGGCCTGCTCGGCACGGTGATCGGGCTGATCCGCATGTTCATGGATGTCATGGGCGGCGGCGTGGGCGATCCGGCCAAGATGGCCGGCGGCATCGGCGAGGCGTTGATCTGTACCGCCTCAGGCCTGGTGGTAGCGATCCCGGCGTATGTCCTGCACCGCTATTTCCGCTCGCGGGTAGGCGGTTATATCGTGGACATGGAGAAGCAGGCCACGGCGCTGCTCGACGACCTCTCCCTGCCCAAACCGCGCCGCCGCAGCGCTGCCGCCGCTACCATTCCAGCCGAATAATCCGATGCGACTGACCAACGGCCGGCGCGACGACGACGTGGAGATCAACGTGATCTCGCTGATCGACGTGCTGCTTACCCTGCTGATGTTCTTCGTGCTCACCACCACCTTCGTGCAGCATTCGCGCCTGCAGGTGAACCTGCCCAAGGCCAGCGCCGAGGCACGGGATCCCGCTTCGCAGGCGCTGACCATCGTGGTGGACCGCGAAGGGCACTATTACGTCGGCAGCGACGAAGTGCAGGGGCAGGGCATCGGGGCGCTGAAGGAAACCATCGCCCGCGTGGCCAACGGCGACCACGACCGCCCGGTGGTGATCCGCGCCGACGCGCTCACCGCCAACCAGAATGTGGTGACGGCCATGGATGCACTGGGCCAGTTGGGTTTCTCGAAGCTTTCCATCGCCACCACGCCCACGCAGGATGCGCAGGGCAAGTGAACGACGCAAAGAAAACCTTGCCTTTCGGCAAGGAAAGCTGGGTCATCTACAAGCGGCTGCTGGGTTATTCCTCGCGCTACAAGAGCGTGGCGGCGGTGGCCATCCTGGGCATGATCATCGATCCTGCGTGCCTGGCGCTATTTACCAAGTCGTTGCAGCCCATCGTCGACGAAGTGTTCACCAACAAGAGTGCGTTCTGGATCTTCTGGATGCCGATCTGGATCATCGGGCTCTTCATCATCCGTGGATTTGCCTCCTACGCCACCGATTACGGCATCTCGTATATTGGACGGCACGTGGTGCAGAACATCCGCCAGGATGTTTTCGACGCCTACATGCGGCTTCCGGCAACGTTCTTCGGCGCCGAGGCCTCCGGACACCAGATCTCACGCATCACGTTCACCAGCGAACAGGTGGCACAGGCCGCGACGGACTCGCTCAAGACAGCGATCACCGATGGCCTGATGGTGATCTACATGCTGATCGTGATGCTCACGACCAATGCCTACCTCACTTTGTCGCTTTTGGTGCTGGTGCCTTGCGTGGGCGTTATCGTCACCGTGGTAAGCCGGCGCTATCGGCGCATCAGTAAACGCATCCAGGGAAACATGGGTTCGGTTACCAGTGCTGTGGAGGAATCGGTTGGTGCGCACCGCGAGGTTCGCATCTACGGCGGTCAGGCACGCGAGACCTCACGGTTCTTCGAGGTGGCCGAACGGGCGCGCCGGTTGAACCTGAAGATTGCCTCCACCAGCGCGCTGTCCAGCTCCACCATCCAGACCGTGGGTGCGGGGGCATTGGCCATGTTGGTGTTCCTGGCTACGCGGCCGACTGTCCTGTCCACCATCACCCCTGGCATCTTCATGGTGGTACTGACCTCCATGGGCTCGATGCTGCCGTCGTTGAAGCGTCTGGCCGGTGTTCAATCGAGCATGCAGCGAGGCCTCTCGGCAGCCGAAGATCTCTTCGAGGTGATCGACACGCCGCCGGAGCGAGACGAAGGCACGCAGATACTGGACCGTACCCGCGGTGACATCGAATTCAGGGGCGTGGAACTGGTGTATCCGCGTAATCAGCACCAGGCGTTGCGCGGTGTAGATCTTGCCTGCAAGCCTGGCACGGTGACGGCCCTGGTTGGCCGTTCGGGCAGCGGCAAGAGCAGTCTGGTCAGTCTGCTGCCCCGATTCTATGAACCTACCGTCGGCCAAATCCTCCTCGATGGGAACGACTACCAGGCCTATACACTGGCATCCCTGCGCAAACAGATCGCCTGGGTGGGCCAGTCGGTGGTGTTATTCGACGACACCGTGGCCAACAACATCGCCTATGGCGAACTGGCCGGTGCCAGCGAAGAAGCCATTGTCGCCGCTGCGAAAGCAGCCAACGCCATGGAATTCATCGAAAAGCTCCCCGGCGGCATCCACAGCCCGATCGGCCAGGGCGGCAACATGCTCTCAGGCGGCCAGCGCCAGCGCATCGCCATTGCTCGTGCGATCCTGAAGAACGCGCCGATCCTGGTGCTGGACGAAGCCACCAGTGCGCTGGATACCGAATCCGAACGCCTGATCCAGGATGCCCTTCAGCGCCTGATGCGCGACCGCACCACGCTAGTGATCGCCCATCGCCTGTCCACCATCGAACACGCCGACCAGATCGCCGTGATGGACCATGGCAGGGTGGTGGAACTGGGTACGCACAGCGAGCTTCTGGTGCTGGGCGGCACCTACGCGGCATTGCATCGCATGCAGTTCAGCGAAACGGCGCCTTTGGCTGCCGCCCGGCACGCCTAGCGCCATGTCACTGGCTACGCGCCTGCAGCAGCGCTGGTACTCAGACCTCCCGCCGCTGTGGTGGACGTTACCGCTGGAAGCCTTGTACCGAAGCGTTTCCTCGGCGCGCGCGCGCAAGGCATCGCCTGTTCGAATAGGCGTGCCGGTGATCGTGGTCGGGAACATCACCGCTGGCGGTACAGGCAAGACGCCCTTGACGCTTGCCATCGTGGATGAGCTTCGCGCGCGCGGCATGAAGCCCGGGGTGGTGAGCCGCGGCTATGGCGGCAGCCAGGTCGAGCCTGCGCTGCTGCCCGAAGGCGCCACGGCCCGCCAGTACGGCGATGAACCGGCACTGATGCGGCAAGCCGGCGCTCTGGTCGCCGTTGGCCGTGATCGTCCTGCAGCGGCACGTCTGCTGGTCGAGCACGGTTGCGATGTCGTGGTGGCAGATGATGGGTTGCAGCACCTGCGATTGGCCCGCGACGTGGAAATCTGCGTGATCGACGGCGCACGCCGTTTCGGTAATGGCCGGCTTCTGCCGGCCGGTCCGTTGCGTGAGCCAGTCACGCGCCTGGCTACAGTGGATTTCGTCGTCTGCAATGGCGGCACGCCATGGGCTCATGAGATTCCCATGTCGCTGACCGGCAATGAGGCCCAGTCGCTGGTCGATTCCTCCAGGCACTTGCTGTTGGAGTATTTCCGCGGCCGTGTGGTGCACGCCGTGGCGGGCATTGGCAATCCTGGGCGATTCTTCCAGGGTCTGCGTAAAAGGGGCATCGAGGTGATCGAACACCCCTTTCCCGACCACCACGATTTCATTCCCGGCGACATCGTTTTCGGCGATGGGCATCCGGTTCTGATGACAACCAAGGACGGGATGAAGTGCCGGGCCTTTGCCACGCCGGAGGTGTTTGTGGTGCCGGTAACGGCACATTGCCCGGGGAGCTTTTACGACCGGCTGGTGGGCTTGATTAGTCCGGAAGGAAAGGGTGACTAGGCGTATCGTCTGATCCTTCATCTCAGATCGATATGTGATATCGGCGTCGGATAGATGTTGTAACGATATTGACCGTCACCGACCACGAAATGGAATTCAAATGAGCATAGTGAGCGTCGCTACGGGCTACGCATCTGCACCCGCGACCGCAACGGTTTACACCAATGCCCTTGCGAGGAAGGTGAGTGAGGGACGATTTGATGGAAACGTACGCTCGGTAAGTAACGTCCTGACCAGAATTAAGGTATTTGTGACCGAAGGCTCCAGGGCGGCGGCGATTGTCCGCGCCATGCAGACGGGAGACAAAACCAAACTTGGTGCGTTCAGGGCGGCCGCGAACGAGAAACGAGGCGACGTTGCTGCCAGGTTGGCCAGAGCCACCGAGCAGAAGAAAGAAGATCGACTCGAGCTCTACCGAATAAACCGGGCTTATTCCAAGTCGCCCGGACTTTCCCGGGAGGCCTCGAAGGGAGCGGCGCGGCAGATGGAGGAACGCAACGACGCCAGGAATGATCTGTATATGTCGACGTCCAAAGTCGATCGCCTGGATCAGAAGCTTTCACGATGCGACGCACGCGACTCCCTCATTCAAGCGTGCCTTGAAAAGGTTTCGAATCAGACACGCACACCCTGAATCAAAAAAGGCCGCGGTGCATGGCGCCGCGGCCTTCCAGGGGATATGCGAAGGGTTACTGCACGCGGGTTACGTTGCCTTTCTCATCCACCGCCACGATGTCGCCCTCGCGCACCGCCGAGGCATCGGCGATGGTGACGTTGCTGATGGAGCCGTTGCCCATGCGCAGACGCAGGGTCCAGCTTTCGCTGCCGCCGCCCTTGCCGATGGCGTTGCCGGCGAAGCCGCCGCCCACCGCGCCGCCGACGGTGGCGATCTTGCGGCCGTTGCCCTTGCCGATCTGGTTGCCCAATACACCACCGGCCACCGCGCCGAGGATGGCGCCGGCGGTGCCGTGGTCACGGCCCTGGGTGACATTGTGTTCGATCGAGGTCACGGTGCCGCACTGGTCGCAGCGCACGTAGATGCCATCGGCGCGCTTGAGGACGGCGGCGTCGGCCGGGTTCATGGCTGCTACGGCCACGAAGGCGGCGAGGGGAATGCCCAGCATGGTCTTGAGGTTCATCTTGGAGCTCCTGGCAGTGTTCGGAGCCGGCATGCCGCCGGCTGGTCGGTCTTACGTAAGTATTTGCAGTTTATGCTGCAACCCTGAACGTGAAGATAAGCCGACGACGACCTCCGCCATGGTGACGCAGGTCATACTCCGAGGCATGAATTCGCCGTTTGGCTACCCGCCGGACACCGCTTCGTCCACGGTCTCCACGGGCGCCTTCTTCAGCAGCACCGCCAGGATCGGCGGCGTCACCATCGCCGTGAGCAGCGACATGGCCACAATCACGGCATACAACTGCTCGGTGAAGACACCCGCGGCAAGGCCCAGGCTTGCAATCACCACGCCCACCTCGCCACGGGGCACCATGCCGAAGCCCACGATGAGGGCGCCCCGGTTGCCCAGCGAGCGTGCGCCGAGATAGCCGCCCAGGAGCTTGGACGCGATGGCGATGAGCGTGACCACCAGTAGCAGCCACAGCGCATGCGCGCTGGCTAGTTCCGCCAGGTTGATCTTCGCGCCGGTAATGACGAAGAAGAACGGCGTAAGCAGGGCCAGCAGGGGGCCTACCTGATGTTCAAGTTGCTCGCGTTGCCGGGTTTCCGAGGCGATCATGCCGGCCAGGAAGGCGCCGATGATGGCGGCCAGGCCGAATTCGGTGGAGAGGAATGCCAGCCCCAGGCACAGCGCCAGCACGATGTTCAGTGACGACCACGGGCTCAAGGGTTTGTCCAGCCAGGCGGAGTTGCGCCGCATCACCTTCGAGCCGCCCCAGCCGATCACGGCGATGAAACCCACTGCGCTGCCAAGGGTGATCAACAGCGATTGGATGTTGAGTTCGCCGCCGCCCTGCATCGACACCACTACGCCCAGCAGCAGCATGGCCAGGATGTCGTCGATCACCGCCGCGCCCAGGATCACCCGGCTTTCCATCCGCTGCAGCACGCCCAGTTCCTGCAGCACGCGCGCGGTGATGCCGGCGGAGGTCGCCACGAAGGCCGCGGCCACGAACATCGACTTGGCCCATTCGTAGCCTTCGCCGTGTGCCCACCAGGCACCGGCGGCGAAAGGAATGATGACACCGAGCACCCCTACCAGGATGGCGCTTTTGCCGACCTTCTTGAGGTCGTCCAGGCGCGTTTCCAGGCCCACGGAGAACAACAGCAGCACCACGCCGATCTCGGCGATCACCGATAGCGGCGTACCGTCGGCGATCTGGTCGAGCTGTACCCAGCCTAGAACCGAGGGACCGACGATGCAGCCGGCTGCGATTTCCCCGACCACCCCTGGCAATTTCAGCCGCTGGGCGATTTCCGCGCCGAGCTGGGCGGCAACGAAGATGACGAAGAGCGTGAGAAGGATGGCGCTGGCATGGTGCATGGGATCAACCTTGATCTGTGGCCTCGGGTGCGAAGCGCTTGGGCAGCATCCGTCACCACCCAGCCGGGAGGATCTTACACTGCCGTGGTTTCGTCGGTTGTGCGCGGATTCACCGGGTGATCGCGGCGTAGTCGCGAGAAAATCCAGCTGGCAGCCAGGGTAAGGGCGGCCAGGATCAGGATCGAGCAGCGGAAGGCATGCACGTATTGCGCCGGTTCGCGGCCGGTCAGGAAGGCTTCCATCAGCAGCGAAGCCAGCGCAATGCCGAAGCTCATCGACAGATACTGCGCCGTGGAGGCCATGGACGAAGCCATCGACGCGTGGCTGACGTCAAGGTCGACATAGGCCAGTGTGTTCATCGAGGAATACTGCAATGACATGAAGGCGCCGTAGGCGAATACCTGCAGTGCTATCACCACCAGCGAGGTGTGCGGGCCGACCAGGGTGAACGACGCCAGCATCAGCGACACCGCCACCGTATTGCCCAGCAGCAGGCGCCGGTAGCCCAACCGAAGCAGCAAGCGGTTCACTACCCATTTCACGGCGATCGCGCCCAGCGCCTGGGGCACCATCATCAGGCCCACCACACTGGGCGACCATCCGCAGCCCAGCTGCAGGAAAAGCACCAGCAGCAGGAACATGCCGGAAACGCCCAGCCGGGTGAAGAGGTTGCCGGCAAGTGCCACGGCCACACTACGCACCTTGAGAAGTTTCAGGTCCGTTACTGGAAACTCCGTGCGGCGTGAATGCAACACGTAAAGGAACCCCAGCAGCACCGCCACCGCTGACCATAGCGCCACCTCGCCCCATTGCCCCACGCCGCCGGCCTTCTCCGAGGCAAGCAGGAGCAGGGCTGACGCACCGGCAAACAGGACGAAGCCCAGGGTGTCGAAACGGCGCGGTTCGTCGAGGCGGTATTCGGGCATCTGCCGGCGGTTCAAATACAGGCCGAGCAGGCTTACCGGCACGTTGATCAGGAAGATCGCCCGCCACGAGGTGTACTGCACCAGCACGCCGCCCAGCAGGGGGCCCAGTACCGAGCCGATCAGGCCGAAGGTAGCCACCGTGGTCATCGACGAAACGAAATCCTTGCGGTCGATGGTACGCACCAGCACGTAACGGCCGACCGGCATCAGGGCTGCTCCCCCAAGGCCCTGGACCACGCGCGCGGCCACCAGCTGTGGCAGGGACTGCGCCAGGCCGCACAGGAGCGAACCGAGCGCGAACACGCCGATGGCGGCGCCGAACACCCGGCGCGTGCCGAAGCGGTCGCACAGCCAGGGGCTGGCCGGGATGAAAATGGCAAGGGTAAGCACGTAGGTGGTGAGGGCGCTGCGCATGGACAGCGGGGTGACGGCCAGGGCCGAGGCGATGCCCGGCACGGCGGTGTTGACGATGGTGGAATCGAGCGCCTGCATGAAAAAGGCGGCCGCCACCAGCCAGATCAACCCCCTGTGCCCTGCCTTTGCGCTGGCCGCGGCCGCCGTGGCGACGGTGACGGGCGTGGGGGCCAGCGGGACTTTCAGGCTGTCAGGCATTAGCGGCATTATACCTTGCAAGGGGGAAGTTCCCGGCCTTGTTGACCGGCGTTCACACCCCTATGGTTATGCTGGTTTCACCTTTTTCCAGATTCCCACGCCGGGGCAAGATGTTCCGGCGCGTTACGCCTTGGAGCACGCATGGACAGGAAACCTAGCATCACCATCACCGAGCGCGACATGGACGGCATCGAGGCCCTTCTTGACCGCCAGCCCGTGGCTGAAAGCGAGCGTTACGCCGCACTGCGCGCGGAGCTTGCGCGCGCGCGCCTGGTGGAAGTGGGCAAGCTGCCGAAGAACACGGTAGCGATGAATTCCACCGTGACCTTCGAAGACGAGGAATCGGGCCATGAGAGCCGCCTTACCCTGGTCTATCCGCCCATGGCCGGCAGCCCGGATACGGTGTCCATCCTGGCCCCGGTGGGTTCGGCGCTGATCGGGCTGAAAGTGGGCCAGCATATCGCCTGGCCGATGCCCGACGGCCATTCACGCTCGCTTCGCGTTTTGAAGGTCGACTACCCGGCCGAGGCCTTGCACCGGTAACATCCTGTCGGTTAGCCACGCCGAGCCCAAGCATGACCGCACCTGCACCTCCTGCCGACGTCCTGGCCCGCGCCGAGGAACTGCGGGCACGCATCGAGGATGCCAACTACCGGTATCACGTGCTCGACGATCCGGCGATGGCCGATGCCGACTACGACCGGATCCTGCGCGAACTCGAAACGCTCGAGGAAGAACATCCCGCACTCGCCCGCGACGACTCGCCCACCCGGCGGGTCGGCGCCCGGGCCCATGGCGGTTTCGCCGAGGTCAGGCACCGGTTGCCGATGCTTTCGCTCGGCAATGCCTTCCAGGACGATGGCGACACTGACGAAACCCGGTACAAGGATGTCGCCGACTTCGAGCGACGCATCGAACAGACGCTTGGCCGCCGGGAGCCGGTATTTTCGGTGGAACCGAAGCTCGATGGCCTGGCCATCAGCCTTCGTTACGAGCAGGGCGTGTTCGTGCAGGGCGCCACGCGCGGCGACGGCGCCACGGGCGAGGACGTCACCGCGAACCTGCGCACGATGAAAGCCATTCCGCTGCGCTTGCGCGGCGAGGGTTATCCCGCCGTATTGGAAGTGCGTGGCGAGGTAGTCATGCCGCGTGCCGCTTTTGCCGCTTTCAACGAACGCGCGCTGGCCGCGGGCGAGAAGCCACTGGCCAATCCACGCAATGGGGCGGCAGGTTCACTGCGTCAGCTCGATCCTGCGGTAACAAGCAAGCGTCCCCTTACTTTCTTCGCCTACGCTACCGGCATCGTCGAGGGCGGCGAGCTTCCCGATACGCACTCCGCTACCTTGAAGAAGCTGCGCGAATGGGGCTTCCCAGTGTCGCCGGAAGTGTCTACGGGCAAGGGCTTCAAGGGACTGATTGCGTACTACAAGCGCATCGGCGCCCGGCGCGACAGCTTGCCTTACGACATCGACGGCGTGGTCTACAAGCTCGACGACTACGCCGGCCAGCGCGAGATGGGTTTTGTGTCGCGTGCCCCGCGTTGGGCGCTGGCACATAAATTCCCCGCCCAGGAACAGACCACCCGGGTGGAAGCCATCGAGATCCAGATCGGCCGCACCGGCGCCGCCACGCCCGTGGCGCGTCTTGCCCCCGTGCAGGTCGCCGGAGTGACGGTGACCAACGCTACCCTGCACAACGCCGACCAGGTGGCACGGTTGGATGTTCGCGTGGGCGACGGGGTGATTGTCCGCCGGGCGGGCGATGTCATTCCCGAGGTCGTAAGGGTGGTGGAAGACATGCGGCCGAAGGGCACGCATCCGTGGAGCATGCCCTCGACATGCCCGGTCTGTGGTTCAGCCCTACTGCGCGAGGAGGGTGCCGCCGCTTTTCGGTGCTCGGGTGGATTGATCTGCGCTGCGCAACGAAAGGAAGCCCTGATCCACTTCGCCTCGCGCCGGGCGATGGATATCGATGGCCTCGGCGACCGCTTCATCGACGGCCTGGTGGAGCTGGGCATCGTGCACACGCCGGCCGACCTCTACGACCTCACCGTCGAGCGTTTCGTCGACATGAAACAGCAGCTGGACGAACGCGACGGCACGGTGCCTGAGACCGTACGCCAGGGCAAGATCGCCACGCGTTGGGCCGAAAACCTCGTTGATTCGATCCAGCGAAGCAAGCAAACCACGCTGCCGAGGTTCCTGTTCGGCCTGGGCATCATGCACATCGGCGAGAGCACGGCCAAGACGCTGGCCAACTGGTTGGGCAGCCTTGAACGCATCCGCCACACGCCGGCGTCGGTACTGCGCGTGCTTCCGGATATCGGCCTGGAGGTTGCCCGTTCGATCGAGGCGTTCTTCGCCCAGGAAGGCAACCAGCGCGTGGTTGATGCGCTGGTCGATCCGAAAGGCGCGAGTATCACTTTCAGTGATGAGTCCACGCCGTCGCCCGCGCTGCGTGATCGCCTGGGCATGACGGTGCTGCTGGATTCTTTGAATGTCAGCAAGCTCGGACCCAAGGCCACGGCGCTTCTGGCCCAGCATTTCCCGACATCGGCGAAACTGATCTCCGCGGGGGAAAGCCACTGGATTACCGCGGGGCTCAACGCTGCGGCGGCGGCGAACCTGGCTGCGGCGCTTGCTTCGAAGGAAACACGCCAGGAGTTGGGCAACGCTGAGAAAGCCGTGCAGGCTCTGCTGGCAGCCATCCCGGCGAAGGCGGAGGCCGCCAGCCTGCCGCTGGAGGGCCAGACCATCGTGCTCACCGGCAGCCTGCAGGCGCTGGGCCGCGATCGCGCCACGGAATTACTCGAATCACTTGGCGCCAAGGTGTCGGGCTCGGTGTCGAAGAAAACCACGGTCGTATACGCAGGCGAGGCGGCTGGCTCCAAGCTTGCCAAAGCCGCCGAGCTCGGGGTTCCAGTGAAGGACGAGGGCGATCTGCTGGCCTTGCTCACCTCGCATGGACTGGAGCCATAGGTGAGCGCACTTCGGGAGAGACTGGCGCGGCGCGCGTCGCTTCACGCGTTCGTCCGCGCGTTCTTCGGCGCTCGCAACGTGCTGGAAGTGGAAACCCCGGTGTTGTCGGCCGCCGCCAATACCGATCCCAATATCCAGAGTTTCTGCACGCAGTTCACCGGCCACGTCGATGCAGGCCCACGCGAGCGGTGGATGCGCACGTCGCCGGAATTCCCGTTGAAAAGATTATTGGCCGCAGGTTCCGGCGATATCTACGAGCTTGGCCGGGTGTTCCGCAACGGCGAGGCGGGTGGGCGCCACAATCCGGAATTCTCCATGCTGGAGTGGTACCGGGTGGGGTTCGACCACTTGCAGCTGGCCGATGAAGTGGTTGAGCTGGTGCGCGAGGCATTGGCGCTGAAGGGCCGCGAGGCCGGGGTGCTTACCGTAAGCTATCGCGAGTTGTTCCGTAGCGAGCTTGGCGTGGACGCCCTGCTTGACGAGATCGATCAACTGCAGCCACCGCTGGCCGGTTTCGGCATCGATCCGGAAGGACTCACGCGGGATGACTGGCTGGATCTGTTGATGACCCACCTGCTGCAACCGCGCTTTCCCCGCGACCGCATCACCGTGGTCGTCGACTACCCGGCCAGCCAGTGTGCACTGGCGCGCGTGCGTCGGGACGACCCGCCGGTGGCCGAGCGGTTCGAGCTGTACCTTGGGCCCACCGAACTTGCCAACGGCTACCACGAACTCAACGACGCGGCCGAGCAGCGGGCGCGTTTTGAACGGGACAACCGCGTTCGGCGGGAACGCGGGCAGATCGAATTGCCGATGGACGAAGCCTTGCTGGCCGTGCTCGATGGTCTGCCCGATTGCGCTGGCGTGGCCTTGGGTGTCGAACGCCTGCTGATGTGCCTGGAAGATTCCCATGCCATCGCCGATGTGCTGGCCTTTCCCTTCGACCAGGCTTGATGCAAATCGCAGCGCTGCTTTTCGTTGCAGCTCCGTATCCACATGGCAGGCCGATAGATGAATGACTCCATGAGCACGAACGTCGATCATGCCCCTGTCGACGACCGTCCCCTTAACCGCAGGGACGTCAAGACACTGCTGCTGTCGGCCTTGGGCGGGGCGCTGGAGTTCTACGACTTCGTCATCTTTGCGTACTTCACCAAGGTGCTGAGCGTACTGTTCTTCCCGGCGACGATGCCCGAATGGCTTCGCCTGCTCGAGACGTACGGGATTTTCGCCGTGGGCTACCTTGCCAGGCCTTTGGGCGGCGTCGTGATGGCGCATTTCGGCGACCGCATCGGTCGTAAACGGATGTTCACCCTCAGTGTGTTCCTGATGGCCGTGCCTACCTTGCTGATGGGCCTGTTGCCGGTGTATGCGCAGATCGGTGCACTGGCGCCGGTGTTGTTGCTGCTGTTGCGCATCGTGCAGGGCGTGGCCGTCGGCGGTGAAGTGCCCGGCGCGTGGGTTTTCGTGGCCGAACACGTGCCGGCACGTCGCGTGGGACTGGCCTGCGGCAGCCTTTCCGCCGGCCTCACCGCCGGTATCCTGATCGGCTCGTTGATGGCGCAGGGGTTGAACTCGCACATGAGCCAGGCCGCGATCCTCGACCATGGCTGGCGCATTCCCTTCCTGCTTGGCGGTGTTTTCGGCTTCCTCGCCGTGTACCTGCGGCGCTGGCTCAGCGAGACACCCGTGTTCATGCGCATGCGCGAACGCCGCGAACTCAGCCCGGAGCTGCCGGTGAAGGCCGTGCTTACGCATTACCTGCCCGGGGTGGCACTGTCGATGCTGGTGACCTGGGTGCTCACCGCGGCGATCGTGGTAGTGATCCTGCTTACCCCCACCATCGTGCAGACCGCCTTCAAGGTGCCGGCACCGCTGGCCTTCATGGGCGCCAGCCTTGCAGCGCTCGGATTGACCTTCGGTTGCATCGGCGGCGGCCTGCTGGTGGATGCCGTCGGGCGCGGCCTTGCCATGCTGTTGGGGTCGGTCGGCCTGGGCGTGGCAACTTACGCGTTGTACTTCGACCTCACCACGGGCGCTGCGCATTTCCTGCCGCTGTATACCCTGGCGGGATTCTTCGCCGGCATCTCCGGCATCGTGCCATCGGTGCTGGTATCGGCCTTTCCACCCAACGTGCGGTTCTCGGGTATCTCGCTGTCGTACAACGTGGCCTATGCCATCCTGGCCGCGGTGACGCCACCGCTGGTGGGCTACATGGCCAAGTCGGTGGGCGGCCTGGCTCCTGCACATTATGTCGGTGGCGTGGCGGTGATCGGAGTGCTGTGCGGGGTGTACCTGCTGGCCACGCGTCGCCGGCTCTTCGTTGCGGGCAACACTGTTTCATGACGCAGACAGATACACCACTTCTTCGATCCATCCACCACGTTGCGATCATCGCCGGCAACTACGAGCGCTCGAAGGACTTCTACACCCGTGTACTGGGCCTGCGCGTCATCGCCGAGGCGTATCGCGCCGAACGCGATTCCTGGAAGCTGGATCTGGAAGTCTCGCCTGGCATGCAGATCGAACTGTTCTCGTTTCCCAACCCGCCGGCGCGCGCATCACGTCCCGAAGCGATGGGCTTGCGCCACCTGGCTTTCAGCGTGCCGGACGTCGCGCAAGTGGTGGACATGCTCCATGCGCGCGGCATCGAGTGCGAACCCATTCGCGTGGATGAATACACCGGCCGGCGTTTCACCTTCTTCGCCGATCCCGATGGTCTTCCCCTGGAACTATACGAAGCCTAGAACTCAAGTTCCTGGGCGGCGCACAGGTAATCCACAATGGGCGCGACTCTCTTGAAGTTGTCCACGAGGTAGGACAGCAGTTCGGTGGAGCACGCCAGATCCTCGCTGAAATTCTCCCCGGCGGCGAAATTCTTCCGCCGCAGGTCGTCGATCAACGGGTGGTCGGCGGGAAAGCCGCGCGGTGGCCGCGACAGGCTTTCGCCGTAGAACTCGAAGCGCGAGGCGAAGGTCTTGCTACGCGTCGCGGCGATCCACGCCTTGGGATTGTCGTCCAGGAAGCTACGGATCTTCTTAAGTACGTCCGATTCCGGATGCCACAGGCCACCGCCGGCGAAGCATTCGCCAGGCTGCAGATGCATGTAGAACGCCGGCGCCTGGATCTCGTGGCGCCGCTCGTGGAAGAAGCGCGCGCCGGCCCAGGTTTTGTAGGGTGTCTTGTCGCCGGCGAAGCGGGTGTCGCGGTGCATGCGGAACAGCGAGCCGCCCACCTTGCGCGGGTCGGCGCGGTAGTGCGGGCTGATCTTCGCCAGCGGTGCGGCAAGGTCGGTGATCAGGTCCAGGTAGGGACTACGCACATGGCTTTCGTAGTCGTCCTTGTGGTCGTGGAACCAGCTGCGGTTGTTGTTGCGGCCAATGGCTTTGAAGAAGCGGAAGGTGGCGGGGCTGAAATAGACGCGTGGCATCAGGCAAGCTCATGGGCCCAGGCTTCGAGGCGATCGAGCAGGGCGTGTTGGTCGGGGGAAAGGTCCGGGCGCAGCCGTTGCACGGCAATTTCCGCGCGGTACTGGGCCAGGGTCAGGGTGGTCAGCTCGCCTTTGTTGTGCAGCCGGGCCTGGCGGAAGGCTTCCCAGCGCTCATGTTCGGCCAGGGTGAGTGTGTGCGGCCAGTTGCGCGCGCGATAGCGGAACAATAATTCCCCATACCGCGGATCGCGAAAGGTGAAGCCTGCCGTGCCCAGCATCTCGGCCGGCGTGGCGCGCACCTGGCCCAGCAGTCGTTTGTCGGCGTCGGGCAGGAAGCCATCGTAGAGCGCGAGTTCCGGGTCGACGGCCGGCGGCAGATTGGCGGCGTTGGCAAAGATGCGACGGAGTTTCTCCGCCAGGCCTGGATGGGTGCGCAACCGTTCGAGGTTGGCATGGGCTGCATCCATCTGCAGCCCAAGCCGTTCGATATCCGGTGCGGTGAGCACCGACAGCGGCGCCAGCGCGGGTGAACGGTTGGCGCGCACGGTGCGCAACGCCACGCGCTCGACACCCTCGGGAAGATCGGCCCGCGCGGTGAACATCCGATCGGCGATGGCTTCTTCGTCGAGATCGAACAGGGGAGTTGGGTCGTCGTTGAGGTCGAAGACGATGGTCTCGCCGTTGCGGGTGGGATGCATGGCCAGGGGCGCCACGATGGCCAGGCAATGCCGCGAGGCCGGGTAGCGTGAGGACACATGCACCACCGGCGTCATGTGGACCACATCGAGCAGGTCCTGCACCCGCGCCTTGCGCCGCAGGCCCAGGTACCAGTCCCACAGCCGCGGCTGTTTTTCGCGCAGCAGACGCGCCAGGCCGATCAAGGCCTCGACATCGGACAGTGCATCGTGGGCGCGCTCCTGTTTCAACCCGTTGGCGCGGGCAAGGTCTTCCAGCCGGAAACTCGCGCCGCCGTCCTCCCGGCGCGGCCACGCAATGCCATCGGGCCGGAGCGCATGGCACATGCGTACCAGGTCGATCAGGTCCCAGCGGGAATTGCCGTTCTCCCATTCGCGGCCATAAGGCTCGAAGAAGTTCCGGTACAGCAGGTTGCGGGTGAACTCATCGTCGAAGCGCAGCGAGTTGTAGCCCACCCCGCAGGTACCGGGCTGGGCCAGCTGCTCGTGCACGGCGGCGGCGAAGTCGGCCTCGATAAGTCCCTCGCGGTCGGCGTCCTGCGGCGCGATGCCGGTGATCAGGCAGGCCACCGGGTGGGGTGGGGAGTCTCGCGGGGGCTTGCCGAAGAACATCACCGGCTCGCCCACGGGCTCCAGATCCATCGTGGTGCGGATCCCGGCGAACTGCGAGGGGCGGTCGCGCCGGGGATCGGCGCCGAAGGTCTCGTAGTCGTGCCAGAAGAAGGTCGGGTCGGCCATCTTCACATCATCGCACGGCCCCTTGGCTTTCCAAGCCGCCCCGCGGTCCCTAGACTTCCCGCCAGACTAGGAGACACCATGGCCCAGGCCCACGAAGACAACCTGATCTGGATCGACCTGGAAATGACCGGGCTCGATACCGACGAGGATTCGATCCTGGAGATCGCCACCATCGTCACCGATCGTGAACTCAATATCCTGGCTGAAGGGCCGGTGTTCGCCATTGCCCACGAGGAATGGCGCCTGCAGGCGATGGATGCGTGGAACCGCAACCAGCACACGCGCTCTGGCCTGTGGGGCCAGGTGGCGGCGTCCCAGGCCACCCACTCGGTGGCCGAGGAAGCGACGCTTGCCTTCCTGCGCGAGTGGGTGCCCAGCGGCAAGTCGCCGATGTGCGGCAATTCCATCTGCCAGGACCGCCGCTTCATGCACCGGCAGATGCCGAAGCTGGAGCGCTTCTTCCACTACCGGAACCTGGATGTTTCCACCCTGAAGGAACTGGCACGCCGCTGGGCGCCTGGTGTGGCCAAGGGCCATGCCAAGGACTCCGCGCACACCGCGCTGTCGGACATCCACGATTCCATCGACGAGCTGCGTTACTACCGTGGCTTCATGGGCGAGCTGGGCGGCAAGGGTCCCGCCTCATGATCGACGCGATGTTCGCCACCACGCTGGACTGCAACGGGCGGCCGCTGGTGCTTGACCGTGCGCGGGTGGTGGGCATCGTCAATGTCACACCCGATTCGTTCTCCGACGGCGGCGCCCATGCCCATACCGCGTCGGCCGTGGCACATGGCTTGCGGCTGGCGGAAGAGGGCGCCGACATGCTCGACGTCGGCGGGGAGTCCACGCGCCCGGGTGCGGCGGATGTTTCCGTCGAGGAAGAACTGGCCCGGGTGATCCCGGTGATCGAGGGCCTGGTGGCAGCCACCCGGCTGCCCATTTCGATCGACACTTCCAAGCCTGAAGTGATGCGCGCCGCGGTGGCCGCGGGTGCGGGCATGATCAACGATGTCTATGCCCTGCGCCGCGAGGGAGCGCTCGATGCCGCCGCGGACCTGCGCGTGCCGGTGTGTCTGATGCACATGCAGGGCGAGCCGCGCATGATGCAGGACAACCCCCATTACGACGACGTGGTAGGCGAGGTGCATCGTTTCCTTACCGACCGGATCTTCTCCTGCGAGCTGGCCGGCATCGACAAGCGCCGCGTGCTGGTGGACCCGGGCTTCGGCTTCGGCAAGACACTCGAACACAACCTGGCGCTGCTGCGCGCCACGGCGCGCTTCGCCGAACTCGGTGCCGGGGTGTACACCGGCCTGTCGCGTAAATCGATGATCGGCCAGCTTACCGGTCGCAAGGACCCGGCCGACCGCGCCGCCGGCTCCGTGGCGGCGGGCCTGGTGGCTGTGCAGCGCGGTGCCATCATGCTGCGGGTGCACGACGTGGCCGCCACGGTCGATGCCCTGGCCGTCTGGCATAGCGTCAAGGCCGGCGATGTGGCCCCCCGGCCAGGTCCGGCCGCCCCACGCTGGCCGGACGACGAGTAGGACCCCCGTCCGCCGGGGGGTATCATGACCGCCTTTCGAGCCAAGGCGGCCAACGCAATGAGCCAGCGCAAGTATTTCGGGACGGACGGCATTCGTGGGCGGGTCGGCGACTGGCCGATCAATGCCGAGTTCATGCTGCGCCTGGGTCATGCCGTGGGCACCGCCCTGGCGGCCCGTCGTGGCGCGCGGGTGAGCGTGGTGATCGGCAAGGACACGCGGGTCTCCGGCTACATGTTTGAATCGGCGCTGGAAGCGGGCCTGGTGGCCGCCGGCGTGGACGTGAAACTGCTCGGTCCAATGCCCACCCCCGCCGTGGCCTACCTCACCCGCTCCATGCGCGCGGATGCCGGCATCGTGATCAGCGCCTCGCACAACCCGCACTACGACAACGGCATCAAATTCTTTTCCTCGCAGGGGGAGAAGCTTTCCGATGCGGTGGAAGCGGCGATCGAGGATGGCCTGGAAGGCGCCTTCGTCACCGTGGCCTCCGAGCAGCTAGGCAAGGCCCGCCGGGTGGATGATGCCGCGGCGCGGTACATCGAATTCTGCAAGAGCACGGTGAACGAGGATTTCTCGCTCGCGGGAATGAAGATCGTGCTGGACTGCGCCAATGGAGCCACCTACCAGGTGGCCCCGAAAATCTTCGCCGAGCTGGGCGCCAGGGTGATCACCATCGGCGCCGAGCCCGACGGCTTCAACATCAACCATGAGTGCGGCTCCACCAGCCCTGCAGCGTTGCAGAAAGCGGTGGTTGAGAAGGGCGCTGACCTGGGCATCGCCTTCGACGGCGACGGCGACCGCGTGCAGCTGGTGGACCGCCATGGCGTGCTCGCCGATGGCGATGTCCTGCTTTACGTGCTGGCGCGCAGCTGGCGCGAGCGGGGCATGCTGCGCGGCCCGGTGGTGGGTACGTTGATGAGCAACTACGGCCTGGAACGCGCGTTGCGCGAGATGGGCGAGGACCTGGTGCGCGCCAATGTGGGCGACCGCTACGTACTGCAGCAGCTGAAGGATCGCGGCGGCGTGCTGGGCGGGGAAACCTCCGGGCATATCCTTACTTTGGACCGGTTCACCACGGGCGACGGCATCGTCGCAGCGCTGGCAGTACTGGAGGCCCTGGTGATGTCGGGTGAGGACCTCACCGTGGCCCGCGCCGGGCTTTCCACCGTGCCGCAGGTGATGATCAACGTGCGTGCCGATGGCGCCCGCGAGGCTCTGGACAGCGAGCACGTAAAACAGACGTGCGGCGAAGTGGAAGCCGCCCTGGCTGGCCGGGGCCGCGTGGTACTGCGTGCCTCGGGCACCGAACCCCTGGTGCGGGTTACCGTGGAGGGGCCGGAGGAGGGCGAAGTGCACCAGTTGGCGACGCGGCTGGCCGACGCGGTAAAATCAGCGGCTACCGTCACCGGCTGATCAAACGCATGAAACACGTACCTACCCTGGATATCCGTCGCTACGATACCGACCGCGAGGCGTTCGTGGCGGAACTGGGCGCCGCCTACCGGGAATTCGGTTTCTGCTGCATCGCAGGTCACGGCATCCCGCGCCAGGATATCGATGCCGCCTACGACGACTTCGTGCAGTTCTTCGCCTTGCCCGACGCCACCAAGCGCAAGTATCACGTCCCCGGCGGCGGCGGGGCGCGTGGCTATACGCCGTTCAAGGTGGAAACCGCCAAGGATTCGAAGCTCCCGGACTTGAAGGAGTTCTGGCACATCGGCCGGGAAATTCCCCGGGATTCGAAATACGCCGAGGTGATGGCGCCGAACCTGTGGCCGGAAGAAGTGCCCGGTTTCAAGGAGCAGGGCTATGGCCTGTTCAAGGCGCTCGACAACCTGGGTTCACGGGTGCTCAGGGCGCTTGCCTTGCACATCGGCCAGCCAGAAGATTACTTCGCCGACAAAACCGACCAGGGCAATTCCATCCTGCGCCCGATCCACTATCCGCCGATCGAGCAGGACAACATTCCCAATGAGCGCGCCGGCGCGCACGAAGACATCAACCTGATCACCCTGTTGGTGGGCGCCAGCGCCGAAGGCCTGGAAGTACTCACGCGCGAGGGCGAATGGCTGCCCATCACCACCGAGGGTGACGCCATCGTGGTGAACATCGGCGACATGCTGCAGCGCCTGACCAACCACGTGTATCCGTCCACCACCCACCGCGTGGTGAATCCGCCCAACGCCAATGCACGCAAGCCGCGTTACTCCGTGCCGTTCTTCCTGCACCCGAACCCGGATTTCGTCATCGATGTGTTGCCTTCATGCGTGGATGGTGCTCACCCCAGTCGCTACCCCGAGCCGATCACGGCGCACGAGTATCTGCAGGAACGGTTGCGCGAGATCAAGCTGATCTGATTCGGCTGCTGCCGATACCGCAAGGGGCTGCGTGGGTTACGCAGCTCATTGCTGATGTCGTCTAGCCGTGCGTTTCGCTGGTTCCGATCAACTCTGGTACCGGCTTCGCCTCGCGCGAAAGGTACGGGTGCGCGAACACTGCGGACAGGATCACCACCACACCCGCGTAGAACGCCACGCCCAGCTCGCGCTGTTCGCCCAGCAGCAGCACCGCCAGCACGATGGCGTACACCGGTTCCAGGTTGGTCACCATCTGCACGCCGAAGGCGGTCAGGTGGCGCAGTGACACCAGGGCCAGGGCGAAGGGCAGCAGAGTGCAGCCGTAGGCCAGTAGCACCAACAACAAGGCATCGTGCCCAGTGGGAATCTGGAACCCGAAGAACGGCATGAACAGCGCCAGGAACACGCCGCCGGTGCCCAGCTCCACGCAGGTGACAGTCAGCGGATCGGCGTGTTCCACCATGCGCTTGTTGAGCGAAGCGAAGAGTGCGCAGAAAAACGCCGAGACCACCCCCACGGCGATGCCCGCGTACATATGCGCAGGCACGCCACCGGCCACAAGCGCTACGCCTGGTACTACGGCGACGCCAAGCAAAAGCTCGCGCGGATTGAAGGGCCTGCGCGCCACCCAGGGTTCCACCAGCGAAAGGAAGACCGGCGCAAGCGCGATGCAGGTAGCGCCCACCGAGGCATTGGCCAGCTTGATCGAGGCGTAAAAAGTAAGCCAGTGGATCGCCACCAGCACGCCGATACCGGCGTAAGCGCCGAGCAGGCGTAGCGGCATCGCCCGCAGCGAGCGCCACACCCGTGGCACCAGCAGCAACGCACCGGTTACCAGGGCCATGCGCCAGGTAACCAGCGACAGGGCGTCCAGTGCGATGGTCTTGCCCAGGATGGCCGTGAAGCCCCACAGGAGGACGCAGAAGTGGATCTGCAGGCGGGCTTTGGCGATGGGTTGCATGGGATGGCATGGTAGCAATCTCCCGGTGCCGGGCGAGAGAAAAGGTCGACTGGTTTCGTGGTGATGCCGGTTAGAGGATGGTGCGGTAGCCGGCGAGGGCCTTAGTGGTCTGGACCAGGCCGTGCTTGCGAAGCAAGGCGAGAAAGTCGTCAACAGACATGGGCGGGTTTAGCAACTGCGCCCTGGCTTTCTGGGCGGCTTTCACCACTGCAGCCGCGTCAAGATCGAAGAGGTTGTCCACGAACTCATCGGGGTGCTGGGCCTCGATGCCATAAGGCGCCAGGATCTCGGTGGGAAAATCGCGCTGATTCAGAGTCACGATGACACTGGCACCGCAGCGAATGGCGGCTGCCAGCACATGACGATCATCGGGATCGGGCAACGTCAGCCCCGGAATCAGATCTCGATACCATTCGACACAGGCGTCGGGGATCGCTTTGTCCATGAGGTCAGCGGTGCGCTTAACCTGTTCGGGAGATATGTCCGGACGGGCGGCAAGTAGACTGCGTTGCCATTCGTCGTGGATGTCAGCGCTCCAGCGCGGTCGAAATTTGCCCGTCAGGCCCAACCACATTACGAAGGCCCGCAAATGGCTGGGGTAGAGGATGTTTGCGTCGTAGATGGCGGTAAAGTTCGAATGCCTCACTCGTATCCCAATTCTTGTGCTTGTATGGCGAGTTCCGCCATGGCCTGCTCGCTGGCTTTATCTCGTGCATCCTTGAACTGCATGAGGTCTATAAATCGAACGCGCCTGTGCTTGCCGGTTCGATGAAACGCCAGGAATCCTTCCTCCAGGAGCTTGACCAAGTGCGGTCTGGATACATTGAGCAGATCAGCCGCTTCCTGGGTCGTCAGTTCTGCATGAACGGGCACTACTTTCACGGCATTGCCATCGGCCAACTCGGCCAGGATGTCCACCAATAGCCGAAGCGCCGACGTCGGCAGCTCCACTTGATGGGCCTGGTTATGATCATCAAAAATCTGGATGCGCTGGGTTTCGAACCGAGTTGCCAAATAGGCCGCCAAGGCGCGCTGACCCACTACGGCCGCCTGGACTTCGCGCTCGACAGGCAGCGTCACCTGGGTGTGGGTGGGTGTATTCATGGATAGGAGCTCCGGACATTCGCAATTTGGCGTATGCATGCTAAACGAAATAATCGAAATTCGCAATATTCGAAAGGGTGAGCCGGTAGCATTGGGCATAGAACCCAAACGTTGTGCAATTGGGTGCGGCAGGCTGCTTCGATTTGTGTAGTCATTCGCCAACTAGGAGCGCCGCTGGCTGGGCCGGATGCTGCAAGCGCGGGTATCCATTCGCGCTATTTCCAGTTGACGACTATTTCGCCGATTGCGTCTTTCCCGCCGGCGGTGCCTTTGCTGGCAAGTTCTTCACCTGATCAAGCAGCGCGTTACACGTGTTCTCTTCCTTGTTGTAGCTAGGCGAGATCAGCGGAATGAGTGCTGCCACTGGCGCAATCACCGCCGCAGCGACCACGCCGCCGCCGCGCAGGATCAGCGGCCCGGCATGCACGCCGGGGCTCGGGTTCTTCAACGTGCCATGCACGTACAGCGGCGAGCGCAGCGAGAACACGCGGAAGCCCTTGGTATGCGGCACGATGTCCAGGTCCATCTTTTCGGTCTTGAAATCCACCGTGCCTGAGACATTGATGATCGCGTCCTCGGTGTCGAAGGCAAACAGGCGGGCGTCAACCAGGCCGTTGGTGGCGGTCATGTCGGTGGCGGCGCAGTTGATCTTCACCGTCTTGTCGCCGAAGAGCTTGGCGCCGATGTAGTTACCGACGTTGAGGCCTGCAATTTCAAGCAGTGATTTGGAAATGGCGCCATCGTTGACCAGCATCTTGATCTCGCCGTTCGACGAGCCCAGCAAAGCTGCTACCGAATTTCCCGTGGCCGAGAGGGCGACATCGCCGTTGAGTTCGCCGAAGCTGGTCTGCATCGGGGCGAAGCCGGGGAAGAGTTCCTTCAGCTTCATGTGCCGGGCGGACATCTTGATGTTGCCCTTCATCGGCACCGCCTGGCCGTTCAGGCCGATCGTGCTGTCCACCGTGCCGCCGGCCATGCCGAACTTCAGGGGCTGAAGGCTAAGTACGCCGTTGTCCATCACCATGTGGGTTTGCAGCGAGGTAATGGGAAGCTTGGCATCCTGGATGATCTTTTCGCCGGCGAAGGTAACGTCCGCGTCCATCGCCTTCCAGCGATCGGTGCGGAACGGTTCCACCGGCAGCGCCTTGTCCGCCGGTTGTTTGGTGGCGTCGCCGCGCTGGGCCTTTTCCTTGTTGGAATCGGCACCGATCAGAGGGGCCAGGTCAGAGAACTGCAGCAGGTGAGAAGTGACATTACCCGAGAGCTTTGGCCGTGGTCCGCCGCCGTTGAAGGTGAGCGAGCCATTGAGATCGCTGCCGCCTACGCGTCCGGTGAAGTCCTGATAACGGAACACGCTATTGCCTTTCTTCAGGTTGGCGATCAAATGACCTTCGGTGGCGAAGGGGGGCGTGTCAGGCAAGGTGACGCCGGTGATCGCGTAGAGCTTGGCCATGCTGCTGCCGGAGAACCACAGGCGCACATCCAGAGCGCCCATGTTCACAGGGTCGGTCAGGGTGCCGACGATGGCAATGTGCGTGTCGCCGATGCGCGTATCGGCCTGCACCGGGAAAGGCTTGGTGGAATCGCGCAGGGCCAGCACGCTTCCGGTCTTGCCACGGCCCTCGATGGACGCGCCGTGGAAACTGCCCGACATCTTCCAGCCGAAGGCGTAAGTCTGCCGCTGCTTGGTTTCGTCGGCGCGATCGTTCTTGCCCGCCTTGTTCTTGCGCAGGTCTTTCGAGGTACCCACGGTGGCGCCAGCCTGGCCTCGGGAGGCCTGTTCCTGCTGGGCCAGGATGTCCGAGAACGGTATGGCTTTTTCCAGTTGCGCCACGTCGATCTTCATCGACAGCGCGGTGGCGGCGTCCGCCAGTTCAATGTGGCCCTTGTCGAAGCCGATCTCATTGAGCTCCATCGCCCATTCGGACGGCCCGGTGCTTTCGGGCATCTTGAAGGTCCAGTTGTCGCGGCCATCCTTCACCCGCTCAAGGTCGATGGTGGGCGCAGTCAACTGCAGGTGGGGCACGATGATGCGATGGTGCAACAGGCCAAGCGGCCCCAGGCGGAACTGCACGGCCTCGAGCTTGGCGAAACTTGGTGTCTTTGCCCAGTCGGGGTTGGCGACGGTGATGTCCCGTGCGGTGAATTCAGGCCATGGCACGATCGAGCCGATGCCCGTTTCCGAAGGCTCGCGCGCCCAGTGCACGCTCAGGTCGCCGTTGATGGCGAAGGGCCGGCCGATGGCTTCGGAGACCTTCTCATTGACGTAGGGCCTGGCCCGGTTCCAGTCGAAGGTGACGATCACGATCACAATGATCACGATAAGCAACAGCACGATGCCAAGCACCCATGCCAGGATTTTCCTGCCCCGTTTCATCGTGGGTATCCGCCGCGTTGCCAGTCCAGTAGTCCTAGCCATAACGGAGCGAGCGGCAAATTTATGTCGTTTGCCGTCGGCGAACCTTAATACCGGTTCAGTCGTCCGCGGGGTCGAGCTGCCAATAACCGGTGGCCTTCACCCACTCCGCGTTCACGCCATCGCGTGCCACCAGCGCCTGCCGGATCAAGCGGGCACGCCGTGATTCGGTGGCGATCCACCAGAACACGTCGCCATCGGGCAGGGGTAGCGCAGCCACGGCATCCTGTAGCAGGGTGCCGCCACCGGGCGGCGTACCGTCACGATGCATCCACGTCACCTGAACGTTCGCTCGCGATGGGAAAGACTGCCGATTATGTTCATCGGCAATCTCCACCAGCACCGTGGCGTTGGCGCCGGCAGGGAGTTCGCCGAGCCAGCGTCCGATCGCGGGCAGGGCGGTTTCATCGCCCACCATCACGTAGTGATCGAAGTCGTCGGCGATGAGCATCGAGCCGCGCGGACCGCCCAGGCCGATCACCTGGCCTGGTGCCGCCGTGGCAGCCCAGCTCGCCGCCGGGCCGTCGCCGTGCAGTACGAAATCGATGGCGAGCGTCTGCCTTTTTGCGTCGAAATGGCGTGGTGTGTAGTCGCGCATCGGCGGCCGCGGCGTGTCCTCGCCGAACACGATGCCATCCGCTCCCATGGTGGGTCGCGGCACCGGTTCGCCATTCACGGGGAAGAACAGCTTGACGTGGTCATCCGGTGCGGCGCTGTGGAAACCGGCCAACTGTTCGCCGCCGAAGGTGACGCGGCGCATCGATGGCGTGATGTCCTGTACCTCCAGCACCTGGACATGCCGGAACACCAGCGGATGCCGGACGCGCCGGCTGTCGTGAATGGCGACCGTCATGCCTTGTCCCCACTGGCGATGGCCGCGGCGGCCTTGCGCAGGATGGCGGTGATGCGCGCGGCTTCGTCAACATTCCAGGCACCGGCACGGGCGAACAGGGCGTGTTTGATTTCGTGCATGGCCTGGCGCACATCGTTGGGCGCATTCATCTTGTGCATGCGGTGCGCGTTGTCCTGCATGCGCCGCATCAGTGTGTCGACCTCGGCGCGGTTGCCGTCGAGCCAGGCCACACCTTCAGGCGTAATGGCGTAGCGCTTCTTGCCGCCGTCGGTGGCCTCGACCACCGCGTAGCCCAGCTCCTCGAGCATGGTCAGGGTGGGGTAGACGGTGCCGGGGCTCGGCGAATAACCGCCACCGACCATCTCCTCGATGGTGCGGATCAGTTCATAGCCGTGACGGGGTTGCTGTTCGACCAGGGCCAGCAGCAGCAGTCGCAGGTCGCCCTGGCCGAACATGCGTCCACGGCCGCCCATCGGGCCGCCGCGCATGTCTTCGTCGTCGCCAAAGAAGCCGCCGCCCCGGCGGCCACCGCCGCCGAACATGCCGTGGCGGCCCATGAAGTGATGGTGGTGGTGATGGGCGTGAGCCTCGTGGATGCGGTCGCGGATGTCGTTAAAACGGTCATGCCAGCGCATGGATCTATCTCCGATATATCGTAAGTGTGGATGTACGATATATCTTAGATAGTCCAAAGACAACCCCCTTGAAGCAGAATACTTCCGGGGGCCGGGTGATCAGCCGAAGGTAAAGGTAAAGGCGTGGAACGAGCCCTTCGGTACCTTGATGGTCACCACGTGGTCGTTGTAGTTGCTGCCCTCGGCCAGCGTGTAAAGCATGCTGGCCTGCACGGTGACTGGCGGCTGCGGCTTGCCGTCGACGGTGATTTCGAGCGTTGTGGGCGTGACGGCACTTGCCACCATGTGCAGCTTGGCAGCTTTGTAGTGCAGGCGGATCTCACCGTTCGCGCCCACCAGCGTGGCGTTCTCGCGGCCGATCTCCCAGGCACCGACCAGGGCGAACTTGTTCAGTTCAAGCCGCGCCGGTGCGGTGAAGTCGCGCGTGCCAAGGCGGCCGCTCTCGGGGCTGGCAAGGAATTCCTGGCGATCGCTGCCGAAGTACATCTCGGGACTGCCCACCTGGCCCAGCGTGCTGGGCGCCTCGTTGCCTTGAAGCGGCGGCAGGCCCAGCAGGGTGCGGATCTCGTTCTCCGTTTCCAGGTAGTGGCCTTCGCCGAAGCGCTTGGAAACGATGTTGCCGTTCTTGTCGATCAGGTACTCCGC
This sequence comes from Pinirhizobacter sp., assembly GCF_036499745.1. Lineage (NCBI taxonomy): Bacteria > Pseudomonadati > Pseudomonadota > Gammaproteobacteria > Lysobacterales > Rhodanobacteraceae > Pinirhizobacter > Pinirhizobacter sp. Next base: position 152,819 of record NZ_DASYDG010000030.1, on the reverse strand, counting down.
GGGCCAGTACTGATTGGAGAACGCATCCCAGGTTTTCAGGTCGTTATCCATCGCCACCGGATAGGTGATGTTGTAACGCTTGATGGCGTCGCGCACGTTGCCTTCCTGGCGCTCGAAGTCGAACTCCGGCGCGTGCACGCCCACGATCACCAGGCCCTTGTCCTTGTATTTCTGGTACCACTGCGTCACGTGGGGAAAGGTTCGGATGCAGTTGATGCAGGAGTACGCCCAGAAATCCACCAGCACCACCTTGCCGCGCAGGCCCTGCATGGTGAGCGGCTTGGAGTTCAGCCAGGTGGCGATCCCGGTGAATTCCGGCGCCTTCTGCGCAGCCGCTGGCAACACGGCGGAGAGGCCGACCAACGCGGCAAGAAGGGGGACGAGGAAACGGCGGGCAAACATGGATGGTGTCCTTGGGTGTGCGAAGTCGTGGAAAAGACCGTGGTAACGCCATCTACCTTACACGGCGTACCCTTGCCGCTTCGTATCTTGCCCGGAACCTGATCGATGGCCCGTCAATCCCGCACGCAAGGCCGCCACCCCGAGCCCACGCCACCGTTGGGTTTCCGTGAGCGGCTGGGTGCGATGGCCAATGTGCCGCAGTTCCTGGCGGCGATCTGGCGTACCAGCCGTACCCTTACCGTGCTCGACCTTGGTTTGCGCCTGATGCGCGCGCTACTGCCGGTGGCCACGTTGTTCGTGGGCAAGCTGATCATCGACGAAGTTACCCGCCTGATCCGCGGCGGGGCGTTGTCGGGCGGCGTGCTCGACTACGAGCACCTGTGGTGGTTGCTGGGCACTGAGTTCGCGCTGGCGGTGGGATCGGACCTGCTGGGCCGCGTGGTGTCACTGGTGGATTCGCTGTTATCGGAGCTTTACGCCAACCGCACCAGCATCGAGTTGATGGAACACGCGGCAAGCCTGGACCTGGAAGACTTCGAGGACGCCGACCTGCAGGACCGCCTGGACCGCGCGCGTCGCCAGGTGGCTGGTCGCAGCGGCATGCTGTCGCAATTGTTCGGCCAGGCGCAGGACATCGTGACCATGGCCAGCTTCGCCATCGGCCTTGCGGTGTACACGCCTTGGTTGATCCTGCTGTTGGTGGTGGCGCTGGTGCCGGCATTCCTGGGCGAGATCCACTTCAACGCGCGTAGCTACCAGGTGAGCTATGAATGGACACCCGAGCGTCGCGAGCTGGACTACCTGCGCATGGTCGGTGCCAGCGCGAGCAGCGCCAAGGAAGTTAAAAGCTTCGGCCTGAACCCCTTCCTGATCGAACGCTTTACCAGGTTGTCCCGATCGATGTACGCGGCCAACCGGCGTATTGCCGTGGCGCGTGCAAGCTGGGGTGGCCTATTCACCACGGTGGGCACGCTGGGCTATTACGGCGCCTATGCACTGATCGCCTGGCGCACCGTGCATGGTGAATTCACCATCGGCGATCTTACGTTCCTGTCGGCCTCGTTCCGCCGGCTGCGCACCTTGCTGGACGGTTTGCTCTCCGGTTTCTCGCAGCTGGCGGGGCAAGCGCTGTACCTGGAAGACCTGTTCTCGTTTTTCCGCATCCAGCCTGAAATTCTTTCGCCGAAGGACGCCCGGCCATTCCCGGTGCCGGTGCGCGAGGGTTTCCGTTTCGTCGATGTCGGTTTCCGCTATCCCGGCGCTGAGCGCTGGGCCGTGCGCCATCTTGATTTCACCCTGCGCGCCGGCGAGGTGCTGGCGCTGGTGGGCGAGAACGGCGCGGGCAAGACCACCATCGTCAAGCTGCTTTCGCGCCTGTACGACCCCGACGAAGGGCAGATCCTGCTCGATGGCCACCCATTGGAGGACTACGACCTGGACGCACTGCGCGCGCACATCGGTGTGATCTTCCAGGACTTCGTGCGTTATTACCTTCAGGCGGGAGAGAACATCGCCGTGGGCCGCATCGATGCGCGCGATGACAAGACAAGGATCGAGGATGCCGCTGCGCGCAGCATGGCCGACGAAGTGATCGGCAAGCTACCCAACGGATACGACCAGATGCTGGGTAAATTCTTCAAGGGCGGTGTGGACCTGTCCGGTGGCGAATGGCAGAAGATCGCCATCGCCCGCGCTTACATGCGAGCTGCGCCCTTGTTGATCCTGGACGAGCCCACCGCGGCGCTCGACGCGCGCAGTGAATACGGCGTGTTCCAGCGTTTCAAGGATCTCTCCGCCGGGAAAACCGCGGTGATCATCTCGCACCGGTTCTCCACCGTGCGCATGGCCGATCGCATCCTGGTGCTGGGCAATGGCCGTGTGCTGGAAGTGGGCAGCCACGAAGAACTCGTGGCTGCCGGAGGACAATATGCGGAGTTGTTCGAACTGCAGGCCGCCGGATACCGTTAGGGCTTTTCGCGCACCGGTACATTGATGTTGCACAGGTCGATCTTGCCGGCGGGCAGGGTATAGAAGTCGTCGTGGCGGTTGCGCTTGGCGTCAACCACCGCGGCAAACGTCGCGGAGTCCGTGCGTAATACCTGGATCGGCGTGCGCTCGGCCGCGGGTACGTCGGTAGCCATGCGCACGCTCTTGATCGTGGTGCGCATGGAAGCGTCCTTGTAGAAACCCATGGGTTCGGCGCCGCGCGGGTAGGCTGAGAGGAATTCCATGCCCTTGATTACCTTGCCGGCAACGGCGAGGTTGCGATCGAGGTTGCGCGGGGCCTGGCCGATGATCGCGTACAGGGAACTGCCGCTGCCGGTGGTGGGACCGACGTCCCGCGCCACGCCTACCGCGCCGTAGCAATGGGCCAGCCACGCCTGGCCGCTGGCCTTGTTGCGGGCAGCGGGAAAGCCGTTGGAAAAACCTACTTCCGGTGCGTATACATCGCCGTCGGGCAAGGGTGTCCAGGCAAGCTTTGCGTCGATCGGGCGGGTGAATTCCGGGGGCAGGGAGGCCTTGGCCTTGCCCAGCGATTTCATCTTGGCCTTGTCGTCTTCCTCGGGATCGCCCCATTGGGTAACGAAGTTGTCCTGCACGCGGATCACTGCCAGGCCGTCGAAATAATGTTCGCGCACGAGGGTGCGGATATTGGCCGCATGCAGGGGCGTGAAGTCCGGTGCGAGTTCGATGATCACCCGGCCCTGGGGAAGATCCATGTACAGCAGGTTCTCAGGGTCCGGCGTACGCCATTCCTGTGGCGACGACTTGGCCAGGATGTCCTTCACCGGCGGCGTCTTGGTTGCATCGCTTGCCACCGCAGCGGTGGCCAGGCCCAGCGCAACCGCGCCGGCGAGCAGGAGGGTCTTCATCTTAAGCTTCCCCGAACGTTGGTCAGGGGCCGAACGTAGCAGGTTCGTCACACCAGCTGTAGGTCCTTCGGCCTGGAGCCAGGGAATACCTGCTGCACCTGTTTGGGAGAGAGGCCCCAGCCACGGGCCAGCAGTCCGCCGATCACGTCACGGTAGTTGTTGAGCACGGGGTAGTCGCGGTCCTGCAGAAGGTTCGGCTGGGTGATGGCCACCTGATCGCCGGCGATACGGCCGCCGCGGACGCGGCCGCCCAGCACCCAGTAGGTGGTGCCGTGACCGTGATCGGTGCCCTGATTGCCGTTCTCGCGGAAGGTGCGGCCGAACTCCGACACCACGATCACCACGGTGTTGTTCCATTCCTCGCCCAGTGCGTCGGCGTACGCCGCCAGCCCCGCGCCCAGGTTGCCCAGGTTGTTGGCCAGCTGGCCCTTGGCCGCGCCCTGGTTCACATGCGTGTCCCAGCCACCGACATCGACGAAGCCCAACCGGTACTGGTCTCGCATCAGCGTGGCCATGCGCTGGGTTTCCAGGGCGAATCCCTTGGCACTGACGGCTCCGCGCGCGGAGGCCACCATTTCCCTGGAAAGGTCCGCCGATACCTGTTGCCGGAGTTTCAGCCCGTCACTGGCGGCTTGCTCAAGCGGCGTACCACGGTACATGCCGGCCAGCAGTGCCGATTGTCGGTCGTCGAACGATGCCTTGCCGGCGCCGCGCAGCGAGATGTTCGGAATGTCGCCGGCACCCTGGAAGGACAGCGGCAGGGAATCGGTGAAGGCGATCGGTGTTGCCGGTTTCATCACCTGTGACAGGCGTGCCAGGAACCCCGAACGTTGCGCCATCGAATGGCCGTCCGGTTCGCCGGCCTCGATGTTGTCCTGTGTTTCGAAATGGCTGCGCGAAAGGTCGGTGGTGCCCGAGAACGGAATGAAGGCTACCTGCTTGCGATCCCACAGCGGCTTAATCGTGTCTTTCACTGACGGCGCCAGGCCCCAGTGGCCGTCGAGCGCGGTGGCGCTGTCGGGATTGGCGGCATCGGGTTTGGCGATCGCCAGTTTCGGTCGCGACTGGTAGTAAAAGTCGCTGCCATACGGCACCAGCAGGTTGTTGGCGTCATAGCCGCCACGCAGGAATACCACCAGCAGGCGCGGCGTATCCACGGGAGCTGCGAAAAGCCGTCCGGGCGCCAGGCCCAGGGCAGGGACGGCGGCGGCTGCCGCGCTGGCCAGGAGGAATTGTCGACGGTTCATGGCTACCTCTGGTTGAACTCGGGGCTGCTCAAAAGGAAGGTGTTCCATTCCACCGGCGACTTCGCCTGTGCCAGGGTGGCCTTCGTGGATTCAGACAGCCATGGCATCAAGGTGGCGGCGACCAGCGGGGAATTCTTAAGACCCGGCGGTGGCAGCCTTGGCGGTGGTGTCTTGTCGCCCGGTAGCGGTTCGGGTGCAAACAGCTGCGGTGCGCCGCCACCGATCGCCCGGGCGATTTCGAAGCGGCGGCTCAACTGGCCCGAACTGCTCCATGCACCACCATCGAGCGACCAGCCGTCCGGTGTGAGACGGCCAAAGGTTGGCTGCGCCATCTGTTGCGCCCAGCGCAGTATCGGCATCGGGCTCACCACTGGCTTGCCATCAAGGGTAAGTCGCAGCGCCGAGGCAATGAAGCGGTTCGGGTCCTTGAATTTCACCGGAGGCATCGCATTGAGCTCCGGTGCGGTGAACAGGGTGCGCATGACCTGCGCGATATCCCCATCGGTACGCAGGAATGTATCAGCCAGGCGGTTCAGCAGGGCCGGCGGTGGGTTGTCGCCGGCGAAGTACACGGCGATCTTCCGCGTGATGAATTTCGCGCAGGCGGGCGTGCGCGTGAGCTGGGTGACCGCGTGTTCGATTTCGTCGAAACCGCTGCCCTTGATCGGCCGTCCCATCAGCACCTTGTCGCTGAAGTCGTGCCGCGCCGGGTTGAATTCGAACAGGTTCTCGTAACGGTAGTAAGGCAACAGCCTGGGCGGCAACTTGCGCGCGGTGTCGTCGAGCTTCACGCCGACGCCGGTCAACACCAGCGCCATCTGCTGTACGTCGGCCTGGGTGTATCCGCCGTCCACGCCCAGCGTATGCAGCTCCATCAGTTCGCGGGCATAGTTCTCGTTGACGTGGCCCCTGGCGTTCTTGGAGTTATCCAGGAAGTCGAGCATGGCCGGGCTGGTAAGGGTCGCCATCACCAGGTCGCGGAACTTGCCCAGGGCATTCGGACGGATCACCCGGTCAGCGTAGTCGCCGACAAACAGGCGCACGCGCGCCTTGTCGCCGAATACGCTGAAGTGGTTCAGCCAGAACCAGGTGAGCTGCTCGCGAAGCTGGTCGCGGCCATACACCTCGTGCAGCATGATGGTGGCCCGGGTTTCCTGCTCCAGCACCTGGCCTCGCTGGCGAAGATCCTTGCGAGCCTGTACCTGTTGGGGTCCGTCGGGCATCGCGCGGATCACCTTCTGGGCGTCACGGAATTGCACGGCCAGGTCTTTCAGCGGGGTCTTCGTTACGGTCAGGCTGCGCACGAAAGCATCGATGGCTGGCGGCAGCGAGGTGTCGCTGCCGCGCAATTGTTCCTCGAGGAAGGCTTCGCGCCCTTCACGCTGATAGGTTTCAAGCGTCTGGGTATCGGCGCCGAAGCCCACGCGCGAAAGCCAGGTGATGTCATCGCGCCCGACCGGCGCGGCTTGCGCACAGGCGACGGGGAAGAGGGCCAGGGCAACGATCAGGTGGCGTCGGGTCACGCGAGGGTCCTTCTCCATGGAAGCTAAGAAGGAAACGCGCGACACCGCGATTGGTTAACCGGTCATGTTCGGTCGCCATTCACCGGCCGCGTTTTACCCATCAGAATTCGTCGACGATCTCCACTCCCGAGCCTGACCGGCGCGCGTAAAGCTCCGCCGCTTCGCGCACGGTGTCGGCATGACTGCGATTTGGCGCCTGCACCTCAAGGTAGTAGGTGCTGCTGCCACCCCCCATGTCGTCGGAATTTTCAGATGAACTGGAATCGTCGCGCATCACCGGCATCATGTCGTCCACTTCCTCGACATGCTCGATGCCCTCGATGCCGTGCAGCACATTGATCAGCGAATCGACGTCCTCGCGATTACCGGTAAAGCGGATGCGGATCATGGCCATGGATTCAGGCTCCTTGTCGCGGGAAGGCCTATCGTGGGACGCGCCGTGTGTGCCCCGGGTCAAGACGCCGCTACCATGCGCGTTCGCAGCACATTCAAAGAGGGCCCCATGGCCGACAAGCAGTACGACCGCCGCTACTTCGACAAGTGGTACCGCCATCCCCGCCATAGCGTGCAATCGCGTGCGGAGCTTCAGCGGAAGGTGGCCATGGTGGTGGCGCAGGCCGAGTACTACCTTGGCCGGCCCCTGCGCAATGTGCTTGATGTGGGTTGCGGCGAAGGCAACTGGCGGGCGGTCCTCAGGAAGTTGCGGCCTGGTATCGATTACCGCGGCCTGGACGCCAGTCCCTACGTGGTGGAGCGGTTCGGCCGCAGCCGCAGCATTGGCCTTGCTACCTTCGGCCAGCTCGAACACCTGCGCTTCGATGATCGTTTCGACCTCATCGTATGCACCGATGTACTGCACTACCTGCGCCCGGCGGAGATCCGCAAGGGCCTGGCCGGCATCGGTGAGATGCTCGAGGGCATCGCTTTCCTTGAGCTCTACACCAGCAAGGACGACGTCGCCGGAGACCACGACGGATTCTTCTCTCGAGCCCCGGCCTGGTACCTGCGGCAGTTCGGCGATGCCGGCCTTTTGCCGTGCGGCTCACACTGCTACCTGGGCCCGCGCCTGGAACGCCACGTCGCCGCCCTCGAGCGCGCCTGGTAACCCCATAAGGGGTCAGAGTCATTTTGGGATCGACGAGTGTGCGAACGCACCACTTAATGACTCTGACCCATTTACGGCTTGTCGCTAGTGCATGGCGACGAACCAGGCACCGGCGGCTATGAGGTTGTTCGCGCCGTGCGCCAGCACCGCCGGCCAGATCGATCCGCTGCGCACGCGTAGCCACCCGCACACCCAGCCGAGCAGGAACAGGTTGGGCAGGGCGTAAGCGGCGCCATGGAGGTCCGGCAGGTGGACCAGGGCGAACAGCGCGGCACTGGCGGTGATGGCGAAGGCCGACGACATGTGCTGGCTGAGAGCGCCCAGGAACACCCCGCGGAACAGGGTTTCTTCAACCATCGGGCCCACGCTCACCACTACCAGCAGCAGCACCACCCGGGCGCCGAAAGGCGTGCCACGGCCGATTTCGGTGATGGTCTGGCCCAGGTCCTGGCCGTGTGCGAGCCAGCTGGTCAGGATGCCGCCGACGATGGGTACGACGAAGCCCAGTCCCGCTGCCGTGACCAGGAACCGGTCCGATGCGCGGACGAAACCCAGGCCCGGCAGGCGCCCGGCGTCGAGCCAGGAGCTCCAGCGCCAGCGCACCAAAGCCATGATCATCGCCGTAGCCAGCAGCAGGGTAACCACCACCACCGTCGGTAATCGCAGCGCCGGCGCCAGGCCCGCGGAACCTGCGTCCAGCATCAGGTTGTCGATGACCAGGATCGACTGGCCGACGATGGCGCCCACGGCCAACTGCAGGAGGAAATAGACCGCGATCAACACCAGTGCTTCCCACCAGCGCGGCGGCGGCTGAGTGGCAGGGGTGGGAAGATCGATGGCGTGGCTCACGTGCTTTTTGTTCCGTTATGCGTTTACGGCAAGGTGGCGCCCTTATGCCTTGGGCGCAAGGGCGTCTTCCGGCAGGGGTGTTGCGGCAGCCGTGTATGATCGGCTGTTCCTGAATGGAGGAATCCCGGCGCCTGCCGCCGACCCATGTTCGTTTTCGACTGGCTATCCGACCCCTCGGCCTGGGCAGGCCTCCTGACGTTGATCGTCCTGGAGATCGTGCTGGGTATCGACAACCTCGTGTTCGTCGCCATCCTTGCCGACAAGCTTCCACCGGGACTGCGCGACCGGGCACGCTTGCTGGGCCTGGGCATGGCCCTGGTCATGCGCCTGGGCCTGCTGGCGGTGATGTCATGGCTGATTGCGCTCACCCAGCCGCTGTTCGACATCCATGGCTTCGGCCTGTCGTGGCGGGACATCATCCTGTTGGTTGGCGGTGCTTTCCTGTTGTTCAAGGCCACCCTGGAACTGCACGAGCGCCTGGAGGCGGGCGACGACGGCGATGGCCGCGGCGGGAAGCCTGCGAGCTTCTGGCTGGTGGTGGTCCAGATCGTCGTGCTCGACGCGGTGTTCTCGCTCGACTCGGTGATCACCGCGGTGGGCATGGTCGATCACCTGTCGATCATGATGATTGGCGTGGTGGTGGCGATGCTGCTGATGATCACCGCGTCCAAGCCTTTGACGGAATTCGTCAACGCGCGGCCCACGGTGGTGATCCTGTGCCTGAGCTTCCTGTTGATGATCGGCTTCAGCCTGGTCGCCGAAGGCTTCGGCTTCCACATCCCCAAGGGATACCTGTACGCGGCGATCGGCTTCTCTATCATGATCGAGACCTTCAACCAGACCATGCGCCGCAACCGCCGGAAGAACGTCGCCGGCGGCGTGCGCGGCATGCGTGCGCGGGCTGCCAAGGCCGTGTTGCGGATGCTCGGTGGCGATGAAGAAGATGCATCCCGCAGCAAGCCTACCGAGCCTGAGGCCGGGAACGAATCGGTGTTCGGCAAGGACGAACTGGCGATGGTGCAGGGCGTGCTTGACCTCTCGCAGCGCCCGGTACGCTCGATCATGACGCCGCGCACGGCGATTGTCTGGATCGATCCTGATGAAGACGTCCAGACGCTTCGGGACGAAGCCCGCCAATCGCCACATCACTGGCTCCCGCTGGCCCGCGGCGACCTGGACGCCCTGGTCGGCCTGGCCTCGTCCCGGGACCTGATGGCAAGCCTGGCCGAGCACGGCCGGGTGGATGTCGATGTCATCGCGCGCAAGCCCATCACCGTGCTTGAATCGCTGAGCGTGCTGCGCCTGATCGACGAATTCCGCCGCTCACCGTTACAGGTGGCGATCGTGGTTGACGAATACGGCAGCGTGCTCGGCCTCGCCACTCCCGCCGATGTGCTCGAAGCGATCGCCGGCGAATTCCCCGACGAGGCCCAGGGCGACCCGGCTGCCGTCAGCGAATCCGACGGCGCGTGGCTGTTCGATGGCAGCCTGGACTTCCGCCGCGTCGGCCACCTGCTCGATACCGAATTCACCGCCGACGACAGCTTCTCCACGCTGGCAGGGTTCGTGTTGCAGCACATGGGCCGCATGCCCGAAGCGGGTGATGCGTTTGCGGTAGCCGCGTGGCGGTTCGAGGTTGTCGCCATGGACGGGGCTCGCGTGCAGCGGGTCCGCGCTTCGCGCGGGGTGTAGGTCCGCTTCGCGGGGGGTGCCGGCTTCGCCGGGGGTGTGACGCTGCCGCGGGGTGCCGGCGCTGCGCGCCGGGTCTTGTCCCCCTGCCGGGGGACGCGTTCATTCTTTTTGCTTGCCCAAAAAGAACCGAACCAAGAAAAAGGGCACCCCGGGTTGCGGTGGCCTGCGCGCCTTTGGCGCTTCGGCGCGGGAGGGATCGCGGGGCCGGGTGAGCGCGCTTCCATGCGCGCGCACCCGGTGTCGGCATCCATGCCTCCACCCCTGCGGGGCCTTTTCCGCGCCCCCTCCCTCACCTCCACACGGGGCCCCGGAAGGGCTGATCGCCGTGGCTGTGCGCTTCGCGCGGATGCCAGTAGGCCCTTACGTCGCCCCCCAATGTTTGGAGCAATTGGTTACTGGGGGTCTGAGTCCTAGTGCGTGAGCGTCGACATGGCGGACCGGACCTCGAAGAGAGGAAGGACATTGCACTCAATTGCGATGTCTCGTCGGCATCGCACTCAATCACTATGACTCTGACCCCTAATGGCGTAATGGCGTAATGGCACATTAGTGGTGCAACGTAGGAAGCGTCTGCGCGCAGCGCACAGCGCCCGACACCGTGCGAGCGTTTCGGGGCCCCGTGGAGGGATCGAGGGAGGCGGGCCGGAAAAGGCCCCGCAGGGGTGGCGGCATGGATGCCGCCATCGGCTCCGCGCGCCGGGAGCGCGCTGAGCCGACCCCGGCCCGTCTCCCGGCCGCGCAGCGGCGAGCCCGACCCGGGGTGCCCTTTTTTCTTGGTTCGGTTCTTTTTTGGGCAAGCAAAAAAGAATGAACGCGTCCCCCGGCAGGGGGCAAGACCCGGCGCGCAGCGCCGACACCCCGCGGCAGCGCCACACCCCCGGCGAAGCCGGCAACCCCGCGAAAGCGCCGCCACTGCTATCGTGCGCCTTACCGAAAGGCCGAACGGGGAGAAGGCCATGCTCTGGCAGAAAGGTCGTCGTAGCGACAACGTCGAGGATGTGGGATCCGGGGGCGGTGGGCGGGGATTTGGCGGCGGCGGGTTCGGCGGGGGGCGTGGGCTGGGACTGGGCGGGATCGTGATCCTGGCCATCCTGGGGCTGGTGTTCTTCAAGGATCCGACGGCGCTTTTGCAGGGCGACCAGGGTGGTGCACCGGTGCAGACCCAGCAGCGGGCGGCGCCGCAACCGGGGGCGGCCAGTGCCACGCCGGAGCAGAAGGATTTCGTGCGGGCGATCCTGGGCGATACCGAAGACACCTGGCATCAGATATTCCAGGAGAAAGGGAAGACTTATGTCGACCCGAAGCTGGCGCTATTCCGCGGTAGCGTGAATACCGCGTGCGGTTCGGCGTCGGCGGCGGTGGGGCCGTTCTATTGCCCGGGCGACCAGGTCGTTTACCTGGACGTGGATTTCTTCGATGAGCTCAGCAGCCGGTTTCATGCGGCGGGCGATTTCGCCCGGGCTTACGTGATCGCCCACGAGGTAGGCCACCATGTGCAGGAACAGTTGGGCATCTTCGACAAGGTGGCGCAGGCGCGGCGCTCGGGCGCGCGTATGGAGGGGGCCGATGGCCTTTCGGTGCGGCAGGAATTGCAGGCGGATTGTTTTGCCGGCGTATGGGCCAACCGGGGGCAGCAGCGCAACAAATGGCTGGAGCCAGGGGACATCGAATCGGCCATGACAGCGGCAACGGCCATTGGCGACGACGCTCTGCAACAGCAGGCTCAGGGACGCGTGGTGCCGGATTCGTTCACGCATGGCACCTCGGCGCAGCGGGTGAAATGGTTCAAGGCGGGGTTCGCTAGCGGCGATCCGAACAGCTGCAATACTTTCGTCGGCGTGCCCTGATAAAGGAAAGGGTCGAAGCTGAACTTCGACCGCTCTCCATCAAGCGACCGCACTTTCCTGCATCCGCATCCAGGTTCAAACCACCAGCAATCAAGTCCGACGCGGCGGCTTCTTGCCCAGGTACGGCTTCTTGCCGTGCGGCTTGTCGCCACTGAAGCGACGCGGCGGCGGAGGCGGCGCGCTGCTTCCAGCTTCTTCCTGCCCGTTCCATTCGGCGATCTGCAGTTTCTGGCCCGACACCCAGACAGCTTTCAGGTGGGTGAAGACTTCCGGGGGCATGCCCTCGGGGAGGTCGATCAGGCTGTAGTGGCCGCGGATGGAAAGACGGCCGATGAACTGGCTGTCGATATTGGCTTCGTTGGCCACTGCACCGACGATGTTGCCGGGCTTTACGCCGTGGTCGTGGCCCACTTCAAGGCGGTAGGTACGCTTGCCGTGTTCGGTGACGTGCTCGCGCATGGCGCGGGCTGGGGCCGGGCGGCGTTCGGCGGAATCGAATTCCCGGCGGGGGGGAGCGTCGCGGCCGTGGTCGCTTCGCCGTGCGCGGTCGTCGCGTGACGGCCGGTCCGGTCGGTCGGTGCGCTCGGTACGCTGCGGACGCTCGGTGAATTCCCGGCGTGCGGGAGGCTCCAGCAGCAGGGGCTGGTCGCCCTGGGCGATGCGGGCCAGGGCAGCGGCGATCTCGACTGCCGGCACGTTGTTTTCCTGCTCGTACTGCTCGATCAGCTGCTGGAACAACTGCAGGCCGCCGGTGGCCAGCGACTCGCCGATACGGGTCTTGAACTTGGCGATACGCTGGTCGTTCACCGCTTCCACGGTGGGCAGCTGCATCTGTTCGATCGGCTGGCGGGTGGCGTTTTCGATTGCGCGCAGGAGGTTGCGCTCGCGCGGGGTCACGAAGAGGATCGCTTCGCCGCTGCGCCCGGCGCGGCCGGTGCGGCCGATGCGGTGCACGTAGCTTTCGGTGTCGGTGGGGATGTCGTAGTTCAGCACGTGGCTGATGCGCTCGACATCAAGCCCGCGGGCGGCGACGTCGGTGGCCACCAGGATATCGAGCTTGCCATCCTTCAACTGGGCGATCACGCGCTCGCGCTGCGGCTGGGCGATATCGCCGTTGATCGCGGCGGCGGCGAATCCGCGCGCCTGCAGTTTCTCGGCGAGCTCTTCGGTGGCCTGCTTGGTGCGCGTGAAGATGATCATCGCGTCGAACGATTCGGCTTCAAGGATGCGGGTGAGTGCGTCGAGCTTGTGCACGCCGCTGACCCACCAGTAGCGCTGGCGGATATTGGCGGCGGTGGTGGTCTTGGTTTTGATCGTGACTTCGACCGGGTTTTTCAGGTGCCTTTGCGCGATACGCCGGATCTGCGAGGGCATGGTGGCCGAGAACAGCGCAACCTGGCGCGTCTCGGGCGTAGCCTGAAGCACTTTCTCGACATCATCGACGAAGCCCATGCGCAGCATTTCGTCGGCTTCGTCCAGCACAAGGAAACGTAGCTCGGAAAGATCGAGCGTGCCCTTGTCCATGTGGTCGATCACGCGGCCCGGTGTACCCACCACGATGTGCGCGCCGCGGCGCAGGCCATGCAGCTGCGGGCCGTAGCTCTGGCCGCCGTAGATCGGCAGCACCTGGAAGCCGGGTATGTAGGTGGCGTACTTCTGGAAAGCCTCGGCTACCTGGATCGCCAGTTCGCGCGTGGGTGCCAGCACCAATGCCTGCGGCTTGCCATGGGTAATGTTGATGCGCGAGAGGATCGGCAGGGCGAAAGCGGCCGTCTTGCCGGTGCCCGTCTGCGCCTGGCCCAGGACATCCCGGCCCTCAAGCATCGAAGGGATGATCGCGGCCTGGATCGGCGAGGGTGTCTCGTAACCCACTTCGGTGAGCACGCGGGCGACGTTCGGCTCGAGGGCGAGCGCGCTGAACCCGGGCGTGGCCGGGGTGGTTTCGGAAGCAGGGGAAGACATGGGAACCTCGGGGAACATGGGACGCGCCAACGGCCTTTGCGGCGGGGCGAAGCGGGCATTCTAGCAGCCACGGGCACCGCCTGCAGAATTTTTGCTGCAATGCGGTGGGGTAGACTTGCCGGTCGCGAGTGGTTCGCATTCATTCACGGGAAAAGGTCGTTCGATGACAGGCATCGAGGTCATAACCGAACAGCGCAGTTTCGGCGGAACCCAGGGGTTTTACCGACACGAATCGACCGTCTGCAGTGGTCCGATGAAGTTCGCGCTGTACTTGCCGCCACAGGCCGCCGATGGCCCGGTACCTGTCGTGTACTGGCTGTCCGGGCTCACTTGCACGGAGGAGACCTTCACCATCAAGGCGGGCGCCCAGCGCGTCGCGGCTGAACTGGGGCTGGCACTGGTGATGCCAGACACCAGCCCCCGCGGCACGGGCTTGGAGGGCGCCACCGGCGACTGGGAGTTTGGCGAGGGCGCGGGTTTCTACCTCGATGCCACGCAGGCACCGTGGTCGTCGCGCTTCAACATGGGCTCCTATGTGGCGCGCGAACTGCCCACCCTGGTTGAGCAGGGTTTTCCCCTTGACCGGACGCGCCGTGGCATTTTCGGCCACTCCATGGGCGGCCATGGCGCGCTGGTCACGGCGCTGCGCCATCCCGGGCGTTATCGCTCGCTATCTGCGTTCGCCCCGATCGTGGCGCCCTCGCAGGTTCCGTGGGGTGAAAAGGCTTTTGGGCGTTACCTCGGCGACGACCGCGAGGCGTGGAAAGCCTTCGATGCCTGCGAGCTGGTGAAGAAGCAGAGGTTCGATGGCGAAATCCTCGTCGACCAGGGCCTGGCCGACCCATTCCTTGCTAGCCAGCTGAAACCCGGTTTGTTCGAAGCGGCTTGCGCGTTGGCTGAACAGCCCCTGCGCATTCGCCGCCACGAAGCCTACGATCACAGCTACTACTTCATCTCTAGCTTCATCGAAGACCACCTGCGCCACCACGCATCGGCTTTGCGCACATGAGTACGCCTGTCCTGCGCACGCCTCGCACGGAATGCCGGCTGGCCCGCATCCCCGATGCCAGGGCCGTGCATGCCTATCGCATCGAGAACCGGGCGCACCTGGCGCCATGGGAACCCTTGCGCGAGGACGGTTACTACACGCTGGAAGGCGCTCGCACCTCGATCGTGCAGTGGTCGAGCGTATCGCGGGCAGGTGTTGCATGGCCTTTCGTCATCTTCGAGCCCGATAGCGGCCAGATGATCGGCTCGTTCACTTTCGCCAATATCGTTCGCGGTGTGTTCCAGGCCGCGCACCTGGGTTACGGGCTGGCCGCGGCATGGCAAGGGCAGGGCGTGATGGCCGAGGCACTGCGCGCTGGCCTGCAGTATGCCTTTGGACCACTCGACCTGCACCGCGTAATGGCCAACTACATGCCACGCAACGAGCGGAGCGGACAATTGCTGCAGGCGCTGGGCTTCGAACGCGAAGGCATGGCGCGTGGATTCCTGAAGATCCACGGCGTGTGGGAAGACCACGTGCTCACGTCCAAAGTGCGCGACGACTAGGCCGCGGCGACTTGAAAGGAAAAGGCCGCTTTCGCGGCCTTCTCCATCTCGCATCGTTGGCTTGGCTCAGGCCTTGTTGCTGGCCGCGCCGCCACGGCGGTTGCGCCGGCGCTTGTTGCCGGCGGCGTGCTCGCCGCCACCATTGTTCACATGGCCGTGCGGACGGTGCGTGGCCGGTGGGCGCTGGCCCGGCTTGCCGTCGCGCGAACCGCTGCGCTGTGGACGCTGGCCCTGGGGCTGGCGCTGGGCCTGCTTCGGACGAGGTGCCGCTGCATCGGTGCGCAGCGGCGTGGACGGCTCGAAGCCGGCCATGTCGCTCACGTTGAGCTCGTCTTTCAGCAAACGACGGATGTCGCGCAGCAGGCCGGCTTCGTCGTGGCTGACCAGCGAGATCGCCTGGCCGTCGGAACCGGCACGGCCGGTACGGCCGATACGGTGCACGTAGTCTTCGGCCACCATCGGCAGGTCGTAGTTGATCACGACCGGCAGCTGGTCGATGTCGATGCCACGCGCGGCGATGTCGGTTGCCACCAGCACCGTGATCTTGTTGGATTTGAAATCCGACAGGGCCTTGGTGCGGGCGTTCTGGCTCTTGTTGCCGTGAATGGCAGCGGCGCGGATGCCGGAGACTTCCAGGTGGCGAACGAGCTTGTCGGCGCCATGCTTGGTACGGCTGAACACCAGCGTCTGGCGGCGGCTGTCGACCGACAGGATGTGCAGCAGCAGGTCGCGCTTCCTTTCGGCGTCCACCGGGTGCACGTGGTGGGTGACCAGGGCGGCCACCGAGTTGGCGGGAGTGACCGACACCTCGCGCGGATTGCGCATGAATTCACGAGCAAGCGCCTTGATCTCCGGCGCGAAGGTGGCCGAGAACAACAGGGTTTGCCGGTTCTGCTTGGGCAGCGCGTTGAGGATGCGCTTCAACGCCGGCAGGAAGCCCATGTCGAGCATGCGGTCGGCTTCGTCGAGCACGAGCACGTCGATCTTGGAGAGATCCACCGAACGCTGCTGCATGTGGTCGATCAGGCGGCCTGGGGTAGCCACGATGATGTCCACGCCGCGGCGCAGTGCCGTGAGCTGGTTGCCCATGCCCACGCCGCCAAAGATGACGGTGGAAGACAGGCGCAGGTGGCGGCCGTACTCGCGCACGTTGTCATGCACCTGGGCGGCAAGTTCGCGGGTCGGCGTGAGTACCAGCGCGCGCACCGGACGACGGCCGTCGCCCTGGGTCTTATCGGAGAGGCGTTGCAACAGCGGCAATGCGAAGGCCGCCGTCTTGCCGGTGCCGGTCTGGGCAGCGGCCATGAGGTCGGCGCCCTCGAGCACCAGCGGGATCGCCGCGGCCTGGATGGGGGTAGGTTCGGTGTAGCCCTGTTCGGACAACGCACGAAGAAGCGCGGGCGCAAGGCCCAGCGACTCGAAGGACATGGAAAAACTCCTGATGTGCCCGGGCGCTCCCTGATACCGCGCCTCAAGCTGGTGATTTCACGGCCGCCCATCGAATGAGGGGCTGGCCGGTGCCGTGCGCGCAACCGGGGTGGGGGATCGGGCGGGGGAATGTCCCTCGCCGATGAGTCCGCAAGGGAGTCGGGGGCGTCTACGAGCCGGACAAGTGTATCAGGCTTGGACTTCTCGTGCGACCTGGGCCCGTTCAGGCACGCCGTCCGACCAATAAGTAGCTATTGAACGGGGTACGGCCGCGCAGGGGCTGCATCGATACGCGGAGCCCCGCGTCGCGCAAGGGCGCCTGGATTTCCTCGGCAAGGGGGTAGTGCTGGGCACCGCCGGGAATCCAGCCTGAGGCCCGGAGAATGTGTTCTTCCCATACCGTGAAGCGGAACCGCCAGTTGGGTTCACGGACTACATTGCGCAGGATCAGTACCCCACCCGGTGCCACCAGCGAGGCGGCGGCCGAGAGCAGGTCCGGTTGTCGTTCGCGGGGCAGGTAGTGCAGCACGTCCAGCATGGCCACGTCGCCCTGCAGGTCATGGGCGTCCGCGGCATCACCATGTTGCAATTGCACGCGCCGGTCGATGCCGCCGCGGGCGAGCGCGACCTTGCCGACCTCGATCTTGCGTGCGTCGTGGTCGGTACCGATGTAGCGGTCGAGCAGGCCGCAGCCGTGCAGGTAGTGCGCCAGCAGGCCGATGCCGCAACCGATGTCGAACAGCGGCAGGGCGCTATTGCCACGCACGCGCGCCGCCGCCGCATATACCGGATCGGCTGCAAGCTTGAAGCCGATGTAAAGCCGCTGGTTGAATGTGCTGAAGCGGCGGGCAATGCGCCGGCGGGCACGGCGGTCCAGGTGGGGTACGTCGATGGCGGGAATCCTGGTCGTCCTCGGCGGCGAACCATCGAGCCGGTGCGACGTGCCCGCACCGGCTTCAGGTTCGATCAATGCTGGCCGGCACCGGGCGGTTTGGCGGCGACATAGGTGTTGTATTCGGCAGGCGACAGGCGGCCGTTGTGGTCCGCGTCGGCCTCGCCGAAATGTGCACGCAACTGCTTCAGTGCGTCGACGTCCTTGGGGATGTCGCTACGACCGAGCGACCCCTTGTGGTTTTTATCCAAGTCATCGAATGACGGCGCTTCGCCGGAGGTCGACGACGTGGTCGACGCGCTCATGGGCGCCTGGTTTGGATGCGGCTGGGGTTGCGCCGCCTGCAGGGCGAGTGCGGGGCCGGCCAGAAGGGTGATGGCGCCGGCGGCGAGGACATGACGAAGCTGCATGGGTGGCTCCTCCGTGGTTGGTCCGCTTGAGTCTATCCCCACAATGTCCTCGCCGTGTGAGCCGGATGTTTCAGGTCCGGAGGAATTTAAGGGGCAGATCAATGCCCCGCACCCGGTTACACTTCCCCGGGCCTCCGTCGGTCAACAAGGCTGATCATGTCGTTCCTTTCCCCCCTGCGAGAATTGGATCGGACCCAGCGGCACACGGTCCTTGCAAGTTTTCTCGGCTGGACGCTCGACGCATTCGACTATTTCCTGCTGACCTTCGTCATCGTCGGCATCTCCAACGAGTTCAAGGTTTCGCCCAAGGAAGTGACCTTCGGCCTGTTCCTTACGCTGGCGGCGCGTCCGATCGGCGCCTTGCTGTTTGGCCGCCTGGCCGACCGTTTCGGGCGCCGCCCGATCCTGATGCTCGATGTGATCCTGTTTTCCGCCTTCGAACTGGCGACCGCGTTTTCCTCTTCGCTCACCATGCTGCTGGTACTGCGCTTCTTCTTCGGCGTGGCGATGGGCGGCGAGTGGGGCCTGGGTGCCTCGCTCGCGATGGAGTCGGTACCGCCCAAGGCGCGTGGCCTGGTTTCCGGGTTGCTGCAAAGCGGCTATCCCTGCGGTTTCTTCCTCGGTGCCCTGGCCAACTGGCTGCTGATCGACCATATCGGTTGGCGCGGCTTGTTCGTGGTCGGCGCGGCGCCTGCCTTGCTGGTGCTCTACATCCGCCGCTCGGTGCCCGAATCCCCTGTATGGGAGGCAAGCCGCGCCGAGCACGGCAAGCGCAGCCTCACCGAATCGATGCGCGGCCACTGGAAGCTGGCGATCTACATGACCTTGTTGATGGCTGCCTTCAACATGTTCAGCCACGGCTCGCAGGATCTCTATCACACCTTTGAGGAGAAGAGCCTGCACCTGCCGACAGGGTCGGGCGCAGCCTTCATGCTGGTGGCCATGCTGAACCTGGGGGCGATGGTCGGCGGCCTGTGCTTTGGCGCCTGGTCCGAACGCATTGGCCGGCGTCGGGCTATGGTGATCGCAGCTTTGCTGGCGATCCCGGTGATTCCGCTGTGGATGCATGGTGGTTCGCTGCTGCTGTTGGCGATCGGTGCCTTCCTGATCCAGGTGATGGTGCAGGGCGCCTGGGGCGTGGTGCCAACGCACCTGAACGAGCTGTCGCCCGATGGCGTACGCGGCACGCTGCCGGGCTTTGCCTATCAGATCGGCAACCTGCTGGCCGCCTACACCGGCAACGCCCAGCTGCTGATTGCCGACTGGCATGGCGGCGACCTGGCCTTTGCCATGGGGCTGTGGATTGCCGTGGTGGCAGTGATCCTTGCCCTCCTGGCCGGATTCGGCCCGGAGGCCCGCGGCGTGGGTTTCGGCACCGGGCGTAAAGCCCCGTCGACGTGACTTGGGCACCACCCAGCCGCTAACATGACCGGTTTGCACCCCAGAGAACATCCCCATGCAGGCTGCGAAGGACAAGGTCATCTCGTTCCACTACACCCTCACCGTCGACGGTGAGAAAGTGGAAACCTCCCGCGAAGGCGGTGAACCGTTGTGGATCCTGCTCGGCCACGGCCAGCTGATCCCGGGCCTTGAAGCCGGCCTTGAAGGCAAGTCCGCGGGCGACACCTTCGAAGTCACCATCGCGCCCGAGCAGGGCTACGGCGAGCGCCGCGACGGCCAGACCCAGCGCGTGCCCAAGAAGTACGTCCCGAACGCTGCCAAAGCCAAGGTCGGCCAGACCATCGTGCTTGCGCTGAAGGAAGGCGGCCAGCGCGTGGTGACGGTACAGAAGGTGGGCATGACCACGATCGACGTGGACCTCAATCATCCGATGGCTGGCAAGACACTCACCTTCGCCATCGATGTCGATCTGGTACGCGACGCCACCGAAGAAGAGCTCAAGCACGGCCACGCTCATCCGAAGGGCGACGGCGAACATTGATATCCTGAGCTAGCCGGCAACAACAAAAAAGGCGCCTAAGGGCGCCTTTTTTGTTGCCGAAAGATCGATCAGACCAGCGCGATCTCAACGTCGACGTTGCCGCGCGTGGCGTGCGAGTACGGGCAGATGTCGCGGTGGGCGGTGTCCACCAGTTCCTGTGCGGTGGCCTTGTCCACGCCTTCCAGGTGTACGTCAAGCTTTACCTTGAGGCCGAAACCGGTCGGTTCACGCGGACCGATGCCGACATGGGCGGTGACCGATGCATCCTTCAGGGCGATCTTTTTCTCACGGGCGACGTGGCGCGTGGCGCTTTCGAAACAGGCCGCATACCCGGCGGCGAACAGCTGCTCCGGGTTGCTGCCGACGGCGCCGGCACCGCCCAGCTCCTTCGGGGTCCTCAGGTCGATGTCGATCACGCCGTCGCTGGATTTGGCGTGGCCGTCGCGGCCGCCGCTAACCGTGGCGGTGGCGGTGTAAAGAATCTTGCTGACGCTCATGGGGGGTTCCTTTCAGTGGGGGGTTAGACGGGGTTGTTGGTGCGAAGCCGGGCGGTAAGGTCGTGCAGATCGCCCAGCAGCTGCATGGCAGCGCTTTCTTCAAGGCCGGTGCGGCAGAACACCTGTTCGGAAACGTCATTTGCCTTGTGCCGAAGCGCATGGCCATCTTCGGTAAGGGTGACGATGAGTTCGCGCTCGTCGTCGGCATTGCGTTGGCGCGTCACCAGGTTCGCCTGCTCCAGACGCTTCAGCAGTGGGGTGAGGGTACCGCTGTCCAGTTGCAGCTGCTTGCCCAGTTCACCCACCGTCACACCATCAGTTTGCCAAAGCACCACCATGACGATGAACTGCGGATAGGTAAGGCCCAATTCGGACAACGGGCCGCGGTAACCGGCTGTCATGGCGCGGGAGGCGGCATAGAGGGCGAAGCAAAGGTGGTTGTCGAGCGGTCTCATGTTTCGAACAATAGCGCACAATTAAATTGTGCGCAATATGATTGACGGTGATCGTTCAGCGACCCGTTAAGCAGGACGGCCTAAAGGACGCGCCGTCCGTATACGAAGTGGTCTTTCCAGTAAGGGCCGTCCAGATTGTCCAGGCGCACGGTGCCGCCACTGTTGGGCGCATGGACGAAGCGGCCCTTGCCGACATAGATGCCTACGTGGCTTACCGAACCCCGGCTACCGAAGAACACCAGATCGCCGCTGGCGAGGTCTCCGGCATCCACGCGCTCGCGGCCCGCTCCCGCCATTTCCTGTGAGGTGCGGGGCAACATCACGCCAGTGGACGTCTTGTAGATGTAACCCACCAGGCCGCTGCAGTCGAAGCCGCCCGCTGGCGTGTTGCCGCCCCAGCGATAGGGCGTGCCGACCAGGCCGATGGCGCGGAAGAGTACGTCGTTGGCGGCGTCCGGTGGCGGCGCGGCGGCACGCTCGTTGGACCAGCCCAGGTTCATGGGGTGGGAGGGCGAACGGCTGGGGGATGACGAGCAGGCGGCAAGAAGCGCCAGTGAAAGTACGGCCAGCGCCCGGACAAGCGTGGAGCGGTGGTTTCGCGTGGCAGTGGTGCAGGCGCGATAGCCCATCGTGCGCAACGTCAGTGGCGTTGACCTGAGCTTATCAAAACAATGGCTTGCGTCAACCTCTTGAGTGAATCGATGAGAAGTGGTCTATAGCGTCCCACCTTATCGACTCAATCAGGGACACTAGTGCCCATGGAAATCGAATCGTTCGACATGATCGTGCTGGGTGCGGGATCCGGTGGCCTTGCCGCCGCCATCCGCGCCGGCCGCCACGGGGCTCGCGTGGCGATACTTGATGACGGCGTCATCGGCGGGACCTGCGTGAATGTGGGTTGCGTACCGAAGAAGGCCATGTGGTATGCCGCGCAAATATCCGACGGCTTCGGCCTGGCGCGGGACTACGGCTTCAAGGATGTAGGTGACGGCCGCCTGGACTGGCCGGCTTTCATCCGCCGCCGCCAGGCCTACATCGATCGCATCCACGCCGGCTATCGCAAGACCCTGGCCGAAACGCACGTGCACATGATCGCCGCCCGCGGCACATTGATTGCCGCCGACCGTGTCACCACCGGCACGCGCACATTGTCAGCCCCGCACATCGTCGTCGCTACCGGCGCGCGGCCGCGCCGGCTGGACACACCGGGCTTTGACCTGGGCATGGTGTCCGATGGCTTCTTCGAGCTGCGCGAATGTCCCCGCCGCACGGCCATCGTCGGCGGTGGGTATATCGCGGTGGAACTGGCCGGGGTCCTGCGCGCGCTCGGCAGCGACGTTACGCTTTATGTGCGCAACCGCCTGATGGGCGGCTTCGATGAGCCCATGGCCTATGCGCTGGGTGAGCACATGGTTGGCCATGGCATCGACATCAACTATGGCTGCCAGATCCAGGACGTTCGCCGTGAAGGCGCGCAACTGCGATTGACCTGCGACAAGGGCGATCAGCCCGGTCCCTACGATGCACTGATGTGGGCCGTGGGCCGCGACCCCAATTCATCGGATATCGGGCTGGAGGGCCTTGGCGTGGAGTGTGATGCAGGGGGCCATATCGTGGTCAACCGCTACCAGGACACCTGCGTGCCGGGCTTGCATGCCATCGGCGACGTCACCCAGGCCAAGGCCCTGACGCCAGTGGCCGTGCAGGCGGGCCGGCGCCTGGCCGACCGTCTGTTCTGCGGCAAGCCCGATGCCCACGTCGACCCCGATTACATTCCCAGCGTGGTGTTTTCCCATCCTCCACTGGGCACCGTGGGCCTGACCGAAGTTGAGGCGCGACAAGTGCATGGCGATGCCGTCACCGTTTACCACGGCAGTTTCGTACCCATGCAGTTCGCCCTGGCCGGGCGCAGCGAGCGCTCGCTGATCCGCATGATCTGCGCTGGGCCAGATGAACGCGTGGTGGGCCTGCACATGCTCGGCGTTGAAGCCGATGAGATCATGCAGGGCTTCGCCGTTGCCTTGCGCCTTGGCGCATGCAAGAAGGATTTCGACGCTACGGTGGCCATCCACCCGACATCGAGCGAGGAGCTGGTGCTCCTGAATGCTCGCACCGCCTAGTTGGAAGGTAGACCATGGAAACGTTCCAGTTGCACCGCGGCACCGCGCCACTGCTGGTGAGCCTGCCGCACAACGGCAGTTTCATTCCCGTCGACATTACCGAACGCATGCATCCGCTGGCGCAGGTTTCACCGGATTCGGATTGGCATGTCGATCTCCTCTACGACTTTGCCATCGGCCTGGGCGCCAGTGTGATCAAGCCATTGGCCTCGCGATACGTCGTGGACCTCAACCGGCCCGCCGACGGACACGCGTTGTATCCCGGGCGCACCGAAACTGGCCTGGTGCCCACGATGATGTTCGACGGCGCCCCGATCTATCGTGACGGCGAAGCTGTGGGTCCGGATGAAACCGCCGCACGCGTCAACCAGTACTGGCGGCCTTACCACACAGCGCTCGCCAGCGAGATCGCACGCATGCGCGATGTACACGAACGCATCGTGCTGTGGGAAGGCCATTCAATCCGTGCCGTGGTGCCGATGCTGTTCGAAGGACGGCTGCCGGACCTGAACCTGGGCACGGCCGATGGCGTCAGTTGCGATCCGTCGCTGCAGGCATCACTCGCGACGCAGCTGGAAGGCCAGGACCGCTACACGCATGTGGTCAACGGGCGCTTCAAGGGCGGCTATATCACGCGCGCTTACGGCAACCCCGGCCAGGGCGTGCACGCGGTGCAACTGGAACTGGCGCAGGTCAATTACATGGACGAGAAAACTTTCGCCTATGACGAAATCAAGGCTGCCGGATTGAAGAAAATCCTTCATCCCCTGCTGCAGGCGTGCATCGGCTTCGCCCAAGCTGCAGCGGGTGCTTCGCAATAACTTACGTTATTGATTAAAAAGGCGTTTTTTCAAGGAACGGAAGCTGAATGCCTTCAGGTTTGTTCATTGTGCGTACGCCTTTGACGGCGCAGGTTAGGCCCTGTCGCGCCGCCCGAGGCGTCGGGTTCCGACCGGGTCCGCGACACCTTCCAACCTAAGGCACTCAGATCATGCGCAAGCTTGCGATCGCTTCCCTCCTCGTGGCGAGTTTTGCCCTTTCGGGCGCCGTGCTGGCCGCCCCGCAGGCGGACGCCGCCGCCAAGTCGGGTACCACTGCCAGTTCCAGTTCTTCAACCGCTCCCGCCAAGCACAAGAAGCACAAGGCCAAGACCTCGAAGACCAAGTCGGATGCGGCAGCCTCTGCCAGCACCAGCGGCAAGTAACCGAAACTGCGGCACCGGTGAAACCCCCGGCTGCGAGGCCGGGGGTTTTTTTGCGTCTTCAGGCGACCGCGACGACCATGCCGTTGCGCAACCAGTCACCCAGCATCGCACCCGCCACGGTGGTAGCCGCCTCTTCGCCGGTGCGACGAGCAAGATCGATGCAGATTTCCCCGAAGCTCGCGCCCATCGTGGCCAGGTCCAGGCAAGTGGCCTCTTCAACCGGCATGCTGGCAAACCGTGTGGATAGTCCATGGCGCCAGACGCGGAGCGCTGGTGGGGTCGTTTCGGTTGGCGAGGTGGATGGAATCCTGTCCTCGTCCATCGCGCGCCAGATCGCCGCCACGTTGCTCTGCACGTGGCGCCAACGCAGGGTCGGTGCGAAGGTTAGAACCGCCTGGTCCCAATCGATATTGACCAGTGCGGCCATGGCAACAGGTGCCTGGTCGGGGCCGGCGAATGCACGGCGCAATGTCCAGTCGAGCCACGCCAGTTCACCTACGTCTGGATCCCGTGGCCAGGCATGATCCAGGTGGGCGGTGAAGCCATCGCCATAGGCGTCCAGGGTCCAGGCGTGAGGTGGATGCAGCCGGATATAAACGTCGGCGGCTTCGTCGAACGCAGCATCGCCGATCCACAAGCGGGTTTTCTCGAAGGTCTCGCGCAGGCATTGCTTGAGCTGGCTGCGATAGGCGTGGGTATAGACGGCCATGCCTTCCGGGGTGGCGCCCGCAGGCAATGGGTCTGCACCCTGCAGGTGGGCGCTGAATGACCGCTGCATATCCCTGAGATTCATGCCGCGCGGGTGCTTCGGTGGCATGCGGTTCCGCCGGCGATCGTGCGCGCCGCGGCAACCTCGGCGAGCAGTTCGGGCAGGGGCGGGATGTGGTCGTCGCGCTCGATCATCGTGGCGACGTCGCCCATGTATTCACAGGCACGCGCATAGAGATCCCACACCGCCGCCGGCACGGGCGCATCGTGCGTGTCGATCAACATGTGCTCGCCCTGGCTGTGGCCGGCCAGGTGAACCTGGCGAACGCGCTCCCAGGGAAGATCGACAAACCATTGCGCCGTATCGAAGCCGTGGTTGATCGCGCTGACATAGATATTGTTGACGTCCAGGAGAAGGTGGCAACCGGTGGCTTGGCACATCGCGGAAAGAAAGGCGGCCTCGGTCATGGCCATACCGGGGAACGCAATGTAGGTGGATGGGTTTTCAAGCAGTAATGCCCGTCCCAGGATGTCCTGCACGCGGTCGATGTTGGTGCAGACCACGGCCAGCGCTTCTTCGCTGTAGGGTAGGGGGAGCAGGTCGTGTGAATTGAAACCGTCGACACCTGTCCAGCACAGGTGGTCGGACACCCATAGCGGGTCGACACGATCGACCAGCTGGCGCAGTCGACGCACATAGCCGACATCGATGCCGTCGACGGCGCCGATGTTCAGCGATACGCCGTGCAGGGCGACGGGGTATTGCCCGCGCACGCGCGCCAGTACATCGAGCGGGCGGCCACCATCGACCATGAAGTTCTCGGAAATCACTTCGACGAAGTCCACCGGCTGGGGTGCCGCCAGGAAGGCATCGTAGTGGGGCGGCCGCAGGCCAATGCCGAATCCTTGGAAGGGCGTGATCGCATCGCGCTGCATGGTGGGCTCCTCAAAAAAAGGAGCCCGGACGGTTGTCCGTCCGGGCCTGGTCTTCGATCAGCCCGCCGGCGGGGTGGTGCTGCCACCCTGGGCCGAACATTCCTTCACCGACACGGCCTTGAAGCCCTGGCCCTTGCAGGAATTCTGGCCCTTGCACTCGTGGTTGCCGGATTTGCAATCCGACGTGCCCTTGCAGCTGTTGATGCCGTAGCAGTGCACGACCTTGACGTCATGCTCGGCAGCCTGCGCCGGGCTGACGGCGGCGACGGCGAAGATGGCGGCGGCGGCAGCGATGCCATAGGTAGCGGTATGGTTCATGGATGTATCTCCAGCGTGGGTTGATGCCGATTGGCGTGCATGAATTCGTGGACTCGATGCCGGCGGTTACACCGCCTTAAAAAAAATCATCAGCTGATTCGAAGCGCGCGATCGGCCGACCACTTGCCACCGCCGCGGGCCACAAGGTAGATCAACAAGGCGGCCCACGAAAGATGGGTCGGCCAGGCGTCGGGATACACGAACACTTCGATCACCGTGGTCATGCCTAGCAAGGCAAGCGCGGAAAGCCGCGTGGCCAGTCCCAGCACCAGCAACACCGGAATGAACGTCTCGGCGTAGGCCGCCATGTGCGCGGCGATGTCCGGTGGCACGAGGGGAATTTTGTATTCGTCCTGGAACAGTTGGTACGTGCTGTCGGTGATGGTAAGGAAGCCTTCGACCTTGGTGCGTCCGGACTGGAAGAAGATCGCGGCGATGGAAAAACGCGCCAGCAGGGCAAGAAACGAGTGGCCGACCACATCCGATACCCAGTCGCAGAGGTGGTTCCAGCGCGCGGCCAGGCTGCTGCGCATCGGTTGAATGGTGGTGTCGGTCATGGGAGATCCTTGGCGGATGGTGGGAGGGTGGCGTTGGTGAAGGCGCCCGTGGTGATCAGTTGCACCAGCGCCATGTCCAGGCGCGCGGCGTGGTGTGAATGGCGGGCCACGTTCATCGATGCCCCGAGCGCATGACCTGCCTGGATGGCCTGGAGAAGATCGCAGGTGGCCTGGTCTATCGCGGTGGTGTGGACACGGTCTGTCCGTCGCACGATGAGCGTGGCTTCACCCGTCCAGTGAAGGTCGCCCTGGACGGCGTGGCCGACGCGGCTGGCCTCCCAGATGCTGCGCGAAGGAAAGGCTGAGCTTTGCCAACGCACCGAGGGATGCAGGTGCAATTCGCAGCGGCCGAGGTCCCGTGCCGACATGTTCAGCAGGGTGTCCGGTTCCAGGGTCGGTGCGTCCGTGGCATGTGATGACGCCAGCAACAGCCAGTCCAGCCTTGCAACGTCCGCGAGGTAGGGAATGTCGCTGGCGGCTTCGATGGTTTCGAGGAAATCGGCAAAGTTTTCCCCATAGCCGATCAGGCGTCCGTCCAAAGGCATCGATCCGCTGGCATACAGGGCAGCTACCGACCGGAACCAGTCCCGTCCCACCAGGCACGCCACAGCAGGGAAATTCGCCTCGAGGGCATCGACACAGGCCTTCATCCAGGTGTTTCGATAGACCGCGAAGCCAGCCTGTGCCGAAAGCGCAGATGCGGGCGCCCCGTCACCACGGATGGCATCGATGAAGTGGTCCTGGAACGCGGCGAGGGAAACGTTCATGCTGCCTGCCTTTTCGCAGGCAGCCACTGGGCCGCCATGGCGCGCTCACGCATCAGTTCCTCCCACGATGGTATGTTGCCGTCGCGTTCGATCAGCACGGGCACGGCTCCCACGCGGGCGATGACATGGCGGAAGAGTTGCCAGACCTCATCGCCGACGGGCGCATCGTGGGAATCCACCAACAGGGCCGGCCCCAACACGGGATCCTGCGCATGCCCGGCAAGGTGGATTTCGGTGACTGCCTCCACCGGGAATGCGTCCAGATAGCCAAGGGCATCGGTGCCCAGGTTCCGTGCACTGACATGGACGTTATTGATGTCCAGCAACAGGCCGCATCCGCTGCGGCGTGCAAGCTCCGTCAGGAAATCGGTTTCGCTGAAATCGTGCCCATCCAGGTGCACGTAGTGCGAAGGGTTCTCCACCGAAATGGCGCGACCCAGTGCTTCTTGTGTGCGCTGGATGTTGTCGGTGATACGGGCGAGTGCTTGGTGGTTGCGCGGGAAGGGCAGCAGGTCCGGCGCGTACTCGCCGCGCCAGGTGGACCACGCCAGGTGCTCGGACACCAGCACAGGCTGCACGCGTTGCACCAACTCACGCAATCGTGCCAGGTGGGCGGCGTCGGGCGCGACATCAGCGGCCAGGGACAGTGATACACCGTGCAGCGACAGCGGGTGCCTTGCCGCCAGTGATTGAAGTGCCAGCCGCCGCGGACCGCCATCAACCATGTAGTTTTCCGGATGTACCTCGAACCATAGTCCTTCAGCGGTCGCGTCCAGCGCCTCGGGAAAATGCTCAAGCTTCAGACCGAGGCCAGCGCCAAGGAGGGAGGTGCGCATGGGATTGCCCTTCTTTCCAGGACGGCCGCCGGCATGCCGGCGGCCGTGTCCTTGTCAGGCGCCGACCTTGGTCAGCGAGCCGTGGCCTTTGGGCGTGGTGATCGCGGTGCAGGTGCCGGCGGGCACGTTCTTCCAGGCGTTGGCCTGGTAATCGGCCTTCGAAGTGCCCGCGCACGTGGTGCCTGCACCGGCGGCGCAGTCGTTATGGCCGGCCTTGGCCACGCCCCAGCACTTCTCGACCTTGGGCTTGGCGGCGTTGTGGTCATCGGCGAAGGCAGCGGTCGAGACCAGGGTAGCCAGGGCGAGGGCGATGGACGTCATGTGGCGAGCTTTCATCAGGAATCTCCAATCAAGGGGGGAGGGCTATCCCACGGTTACGGGGATGCAGCGGTGAATTCGGACGTGGACGCGAGTCGGTTACAGATCGTTGCGTCGAAATTCGTTGCGCCGTCCTGTAACCGTCGGGAACGATCCAACGAACTCACCATCGAATACACCGGAAGCCAATAATGAAGACGCGGGACCTCATCGCCAGCCTTGCCGCCGAAGTACGTCCGGTGGATCGCCACGTCGTTGCACGCCGGCTGGCATGGTCGGTCGCGTGCGGCATGCTGGTGGCGACATTGGCCGTGCTGTTGGTCGGCGGCACGCGGCCGGACATGGACCTGGTGATCGACTCCCCCGCCTTTTGGCTGAAGGCTGCCTTTCCGGCGGCGGTTGGCGTGGGAGCCCTTGTGCTTTGTAGCCGCGTCTCGCGGCCGGGGGCGCGCACGCGGCTTGGCTGGATCATGCTTGCCGTACCCCTCTTCGCCGTCTGGGCAGCGGCGGCTTATGTGATCGCATCGGCGCCGCCGCATCTGCGCACGCAATTGGTGCTGGGCCAGACCTGGCGCGTGTGCACGTTCAACGTGGTCTCGCTTTCGCTGCCGAGCTTCATCGCTACGTTCTGGGCCATGCGCGGTCTGGCACCGACCCGGTTGTCCCTGGCCGGTGCAGTGGCAGGCCTGCTGGCGGGGGCCCAGGCGGTGCTGGTATATACCCTGTATTGTGCCGAGATGGCGCCGCCGTTCTGGGCCACCTGGTACGTGCTGGGGATGTTGCTGCCCACTGGCGCCGGGGCATTGCTCGGACCGCGATTGCTACGATGGTAAGTACACTGGCTCATCCCCATGCATAAGTTGATTTCGGTGTCGTCCCGCAGACAGGGATGGAAGTGCCCATGAACACAGGTAGCCTGTCGCCTTCCGTGGCGGTGGCGGAGATTACGCTCAAGCAGTGTTTTGTTGCCGGGCTTGCCGGCGACGCCCTGGAATACCGCCGGTTCCTCGACGGCCTCAGTGGGCACATGCGCGCGTATCTTCGCCGGCGCCTTCCAAGGGCGCAGGACGACGTCGAAGACATCCTGCAGGAGATCCTGTTGGCGGTGCACAATGCGCGCCATACCTATCACGATGGACAACCGCTCACCGCATGGCTGCATGCCATCGCGCGCTACAAACTGATGGATTTTTTCCGCGCCCATTCACGCCGCGAGGCCCTGCACGATCCGATCAACGCAGACGACGACCGGATCTTCGTCGCATCCGATGTCGAGCCCGCCGACGCCCGCCGCGACATTTCCCGCTTGCTTGACACTTTGCCCGACCGCCATCGCCTGCCGATCGTCTTCGTCAAGCTGCAGGGGCTGTCCGTGGCCGAAGCGTCGCGAGCCACCGGTCTTTCCGAATCGGCGGTAAAAGTGGGTGTCCATCGTGGATTGAAAGCGCTTGCCGCGCGCATCCGGGGGGAGGCATGAAAACTGAAAACCTGATTGACATGCTCGCTGCCGAAAGTCCGGCGGTGGACCGCGCCATGCCGGCGCGCCGCTTCACCCTGGCGTTATTGGCCGGCATCATTGCGGCGGTGTTGCTGATGGCCGTTGGCCTGGGCGTTCGTCCCGATCTTGCCACGGTGGTGCACGGCGGCCTGTTCTGGGCGAAGGTAGCCTTCGCACTGGCCATGCTGGCCACGGCGCTGCTGGTGACATTACGCCTGTCACGACCCGGCTTGCCCATGGGCGGTAGCTGGGCGGCACTGGCAACGCCCGTGGTACTGGTCTGGGGCGTGGCGGCTTTCGTACTGGCACAAGCACCCGCTGGCACACGCCTGGCGCTGGAGCTGGGGCATACCTGGAAGGTTTGCCCGCCGTTGATCGCGGTACTGTCCATTCCCGCCTGCATCGCCATGTTCTGGGCGGTACGCAGCATGGCACCGGTGCGGCTGCGCCTTGCCGGTGCCGCTACGGGCCTGGTTGGCGGCGCTACCGCCACGCTGGCGTATTGCCTGCACTGTCCGGAAATGGCACCGCCGTTCTGGGCCATCTGGTACCTGGCCGGCATGCTCATTCCCGCGGCCGTCGGCGCGGTCATCGGGCCGCGCGTGCTTCGCTGGTAGCTGCGTTGCTAGCTGTCGATCCAGGCCACGCACTTCAGTTCGATGGCGATCGGCGTGGGCAGGCAATCGATGCCGACCGTCGTCCGACAGGCGTCGACACCCGTGAAGAACTTTGCATAAGCCGCGTTATACGTGGCGAAGTCGCGCGTCATGTCGGTGAGGTACACGGTGATGTCCACCAGGTTCGCGATGGTGGCGCCGCTGGCTTCAAGTACCGCCTGCACATTGGCGAACACCTGCTCGCACTGGGACTGGATGTCGTAGCCCACCAGCGTGCCGTGTTCATCGAAGACATTCCCCGGCACTGCGTTGTCCGCGGCGCGCCTGGGACCGACGCCTGAAAGAAAAAGCAGGTTGCCCACGCGCCGCGCGTGGGGATAGGCGCCGACGGGCCTGGGTGCGTTGTCGGTATTCACCGTACTCATGCGTGCGGGGACTCCATGGCGATGCAGACATTCTTTGCTTCGGAAAAGAACCGCAGGGCTTCCACACCGCCCTCGCGCCCCAGTCCTGATTGCCTGACACCGCCGAACGGCGTGCGCAGGTCGCGCAGCATCCAGCAATTGACCCAGACGATGCCGGTGGCAAGCTTCGCGGACACCCGGTGCGCCCGCGAGAGGTCGTCGGTCCAGAGCGAAGCGGCAAGGCCGTAGTCGCTGGTATTGGCCAGCGCAATGGCCTCGGCTTCGTCGTCAAAAGGAATAAGCGTAACGACAGGGCCGAAGATCTCCTGGCGATTGGTGGCAGTGTCCGCGCCCAGCCCTTCGATCACCGTGGGTTCGATGAACCAGCCCTCCGCGCATCGGCCTTCGACGTGCACGATGTTTCCACCGCAGGCCACCGTGCCACCTTCGCCGCGCGCCGTGGCGATTGCGTCGATTACCTTGCGGAAGTGCGCTTGGGACACCAATGCGCCGAGATCGGTGTCTGCGTGCAATGGATCGCCCACTGTCAGCGCGCGAACGCGTTCCAGGTAGCGTTGGCGAAAGCTGTCGTAGATGGAGCGCTGAACCAGCAGGCGCGAACCGCACAGGCAGATCTCGCCCTGGTTGGCGAACCCCGAACGCACGATGGTATCCAGCCGCGCATCGTCGATCCGCGCGTCGTCGAAGACGATGGTGGCGTTCTTGCCGCCCAGTTCAAGCGAGGTCTTGCGGAACAACGGCGCAGTGATGGCGGCAATCGAGCGGCCTGTGCGTGTGCTGCCGGTAAACGACACCGCCTTGATGCCCGGATGCCCCACCAGGTGGTCGCCGATGTCGGTGCCATGGCCGTGCACGATATTGAGTACACCATCGGGCAGGCCGGCTTTGGCTGCCAGTTCGCCGAACATCCACGCCGTGAGCGGGGTCACTTCCGACGGCTTGGCCACTACCGTATTGCCCGCGGCCAGCGCGGGCGCAATCTTCCAGGTGAAGAGGTAAAGCGGCAGGTTCCAGGGGCTGATGCAGGCCACTGCGCCCAGCGGCTGGCGTAGTGTGTAGTTCAGCGTGCCACCAGGCATCGGATGGGCTTCGCTGCTCCATTGGGTGATGGCCGCGGCGAAGAAACGCAAGTTGGCCACCGCGCGGGGGATGTCCAGGTTCCGCGCCAGCGCCAGCGGCTTGCCGTTGTCCCGCGACTCTGCCGCGGCGAACGATTCCAGATCAGCCTCTAACAGATCGGCAAGGCGATGCAGGATGGCAGCGCGCGCGTCCAGCGGCGTGGCGGCCCACGCGGGCGCAGCGCTGTTTGCCGCAGCTACGGCATCGTCGAGGTCTGCCCGTGTCGACGCCGGACAGCGCGCGAATACCCGGGCGGTGGCAGGCTCGAACACATCCAGATACGCGCCCTCGCGCGGCGCGCGTGCGTAACCACCGATGAGGTTGCCAAGGGTCACCATGCTCATGACAGCGACCGCGTGCGGCCACCATCGACCGCGATGCTGACGCCGTTGACGTAGGCCGCAGCCGGGGTGCACAGGAAAGCCGCCACGGCAGCCACTTCGCTGGCCTCGCCGAAACGGCCGGCAGGCACATGGGCCAGCATGCCTCGCTCGATCTCGCTGGCGTCCTTGCCAGTGCTGCGCTGGCTGGCCTCGACCAGGCCCGCAAGGCGCTGCGTGCGTGTATAGCCCGGCAGTACATTGTTTACGGTGATGCCGTCGGCGGCGATTTCACCGGCGAGCGTTTTTGCCCAGCCCGCCACGGCAGCACGCACGGTGTTCGATACGCCAAGGTTCGCCAGTGGCTCCTTCACCGAAGTGGAGATGATGTTCACCACTCGGCCAAAATGTGCGGCGCGCATGCCCGGCAGTACGGTGGTGATTAACACCTGGCCGCCGATCAAGTGTTGCCGGAACACATCGGCATAGGCTTCGGTGGAAGCGGCATGGGCCGGACCGCCTGGCGGTCCGCCGGAATTGTTGATCAAGATGTGCACGGGCGCAGCGGCGACGATGGCCTGGACCACCGCGCGTAGCCCTTCGGTATCGCCCATGTCGGCCACTGCGTGGTCATGCTTTTGCCCGGCTGGCCGGGGCAGGGCAGCGACCATGTTGGCAAGGGCAGTGTCCGAACGGGCGAGGGCGGTAACGGTAACGCCGAGCAAAGCGAGCTCGTGCGCAGTGGCGCGCCCGATGCCCTGCGACGCTCCACAGACGAGCGCGTGGCGCCCGGTAAGGTCCAGCTCCATCGACGCTTCCTTTGCTTAAGGCGGTGACCCGCCCATTGTCAGTGAGCGGTGTACTGCAACGCCAGCGCGGCCAGCCAGCATGGCCAGGCAAGCCAGGGCGTGAGCTTCCAGATGCCGTGCCAGCGGTTGAGCTGGCGGTTCTCAAACAGCGCCGGGGCTGCTGACCGCAACACGTGCTGCAGGCGCGCCCAGGTACGCAGGGGATTGCCGCGACCTTCTTCGGGCACCGCGATGATGCGCCACTGGTCGGGGTAGTGCGTACGCAGGATGCCGGCGATGCGGTACTGGGCGAAGAAGTGCAGCAGGAAGCAGATCACGCCGGCCAGCAGCAGGCCGCCATAGAGCGCCAGCAGCAGGACAGCGGAGCCCGGGTTGCTCATGTACCGACATCCTTGAGGATCTTCGGGATGGTGTCGCGCAGGGTGGAGATCACGCCGTTGCCCTGCGGGGTCTTGTCGCAGACGCCGTTCTTGATCGCCCGGCGGTAGCTGTCGCTCTGCATGCCCACGAATACCACGCCGTCCGGGCCGTGAGGGATCTTGAAACTGCCCGCCGTGGTCATCTTCACCGGCGCCTCGGCCGAGAATGCCGCGGGTGATTGCTCCCAATAAGTCTGGGCTTCCAGTTGCTTGGGCGAGGTATACACCACCAGGTACCGGGCCTTGTCGTTCTGCACGGTGAGTTCACCGAAGGCGCCGCTGGTTTCGGACGTCCAGCCCATGTACTCACAAAGCTGGAGGTCTTTCGAGTCGATCGGCTGGAAGGCTTCATCGAGCACCACCAGGGTGGGTGCGAAGAGATACGACGAATGCATCCAGCGGCCGTTGAGCTCGGCCTTCACGCCGATGTTGTACGGTAGCTTCGCCGTGGTGGGCAGGCGGAAAGCCAGGAAATAGCTTTGCTCCCCATTGAGGTTGGCCACCGGGCTTGAGTCGTTGACGACGAAACGGCGTGGCTCCGGCGGCAGCATGTCCTGGAAAGAGAAATCGGCGAAGGTGCTGCAGCACGCCGAGGCGTCGTTGAGCTTTTTCTTCGCCGCATCAAGGCCGGCCTCCTGGTTCTGCGCCGGCGCTCGCAGGTTCGGCGGCACGATGGCGTGGCAGCCGGCCAGGGCAAGCAGGCCGGCGATAGTGAGGGCAAGTTGGATCGGTCGTAGATGCATGGGCTTAAAGGGTCTAGAACTCGGCTGTCCCTGCCGCACGTGGATAAGGAATGGCGTCGCGGATGTTGGCAAGGCCGCACACGTACACCAGCAGGCGCTCGAACCCCAGGCCGAAACCGGCATGGGGAACGGTGCCGTAGCGGCGCAGGTCGCGGTACCAGGCGTAGGTATTTGCATCCAGGCCGAATTTCGCCATGCGCCGGTCGAGGTAGTCCACGCGCTCTTCGCGCTGGGCTCCGCCGATGATCTCGCCGATACCCGGTGCCAGCACGTCCATTGCCGCCACCGTGCGCTCGTCGTCGTTCAGGCGCATATAGAAAGACTTGATTGCCTCGGGATAGTTCATCACCACCACCGGGCGGCCGATGTGTTTCTCGGCCAGGTAACGCTCGTGCTCGGTCTGCAGGTCCACGCCCCAGGCCACGGGATAGTCAAACTTCTGGCCGCAGTTGCGCAGGATTTCAACCGCTTCGGTGTAGTCGATGCGTTCGAACGGCTGGCTGATGAAGGCTTCCAGGCGCGAGATGGCATCCGGCTGCACGCGCTCGGCGAAGAACGCCATGTCATCGCCGCGCTCGTCCAGGATGGTCTTGAAGATGGCCTTCAGGAAACCCTCGGCGAGGTCGGCGTTGTCGTTGAGGTCGGCGAAGGCGAACTCCGGTTCCACCATCCAGAACTCGGCCAGGTGGCGAGGGGTGTTGGAGTTCTCGGCGCGGAAGGTGGGGCCGAAGGTGTACACCTTGCTCATCGCCATGGCGTAGGCCTCGACGTTGAGCTGGCCCGATACCGTAAGGAACGCTTCCCGGCCGAAGAAATCCTTCCGGAAGTCGATCTTGCCTTCCGCATCGCGGGGGAGGTTGGCCAGATCCAGGGTGGACAGCCGGAACATGTCGCCGGCGCCCTCGGCGTCGGAGGTGGTGACGATCGGCGTGTTGACCCAGATGAAACCCTGTTCGGTGAGGTACCGGTGGATCGCCATCATCATGGTGTGGCGCACACGGGAGACCGCACCGAAGAGGTTGGTGCGGATGCGCAGATGGGCTACCTCGCGCAGGAATTCCATCGAGTGCTGCTTGGGCTGGATCGGGTAGGTTTCCGGGTCGTCGACGAAGCCGGTCACTTCAATGCCGGTTGCCTGCAGCTCGAAGGCCTGGCCCTTGCCCTGGGAGGGCACCAGGGTGCCGGTGGCGATGAAAGCCGCCCCGGCGGTGAGGTGCAGCACCTCGGTGTCGTAGTTGGGCAGGGTATTGGCGGCCACGACCTGGATCGGGTCGAAGCAGGAACCGTCGGTCAGGTTCACGAACGACAGCCCAGCCTTGGAATCGCGGCGGGTGCGCACCCAGCCGCGCACGGTCACCTGGCGCCCTTCCAGGGACGCACCATCGGCCGCCTTGCCGGCCAGGGCCTGTTTGACGCTAACTACCGTCATTGCTTGAAACTCCATGCGAGCCGCCCCCAAATGGGCGCAAGAAGACCCCGCATGATAATCTAATGCAGTGCAGCAGAAGACCCGTCCATGAGCATTTCCATCACTCCCGCCGCCAGCGAGCGCATGCGTAGCTTCCTGGCCTCCAGTCCCGGAGCCGCCGGTGTGCGTTTTGGCGTGAGAAAAATGGGCTGTTCAGGTTTCGGCTACGTGGTGGACCTGGCCGAAGGCGTGGCCGAGGGCGACCAGGTACTCGATATCGAGGGCATCCCCCTGGTGGTCAGCGATACCAGCCTGCCGTTGGTCGACGGCACCCTGATCGACTTCCAGCGCCAGGGCCTGAACGCATCCTTTGTCTTCCACAACCCCAACGCCGTGGGCGAATGCGGCTGTGGCGAGAGCTTCTCGGTCGACAAGGCCTGAACCGCCGCTTGCCCATCACGGGCTTTTGACGCTACTATTGTGGGCTGCCGTCCGCCTGGACGGTAAGACTTGCCTCACCGCACCCGCGGGAGGCTGCCATCCCCGGAAGGGGTGACATCCACAAGGAGACAACATGCGTCACTATGAAGTCGTGTTCATGGTCCATCCGGACCAGAGCGAACAGGTGCCGGCCATGATCGAGCGTTACAAAACGCTGATCGAAGGCGACAACGGCAAGATCCACCGCCTGGAAGATTGGGGCCGCCGCCAGCTGGCCTACCCCATCGCGAACCTGGCCAAAGCCCACTACGTGATGCTGAACATCGAAGTCGGCCAGAACGCGCTGAACGAGCTGGAATCCGGCTTCCGTTTCAACGACGCGGTGCTGCGCCACCTGGTGATCAAGCGTGACGAGGCCGATATCGAGCCTTCCTTCATCATCAAGAGCAAGGAAAAGGACGACGCCAAGGGTTCGCGTCGCCGTGACGACGACGATGGTGACGGCGAGCGCCGCATCAACCGTGACGCCGACGACAGCGACGACTGATAGGAGACCGACATGTCCAAATTTTTCCGCCGCCGCAAGTTCTGCCGTTTCACTGCCGAGAACGTAAAAGAGATCGACTACAAGGATCTCAACACGCTCCGCCAGTACATCACCGAGAACGGCAAGATCGTCCCGAGCCGCATCACCGGTACCAAGGCACGCTACCAGCGCCAGCTGGCCACGGCCGTCAAGCGCGCCCGTTTCCTGGCGCTCCTGCCGTACACCGATAACCACGACATCTGATGTTTCGGGCCCGCTTCACGGCGGGCCCGTCCATCGATTTCGGACAGCCATCACGGCTGCGCGGGCACGCCCCGCGCTAACGAAAAGGAATCATCATGGAACTCATCCTGCTGCAGAAAGTGAAGAACCTGGGCGACCTTGGCGACAAGGTGAACGTCAAGCCCGGTTACGGC
Organism: Pinirhizobacter sp.; assembly: GCF_036499745.1. Classification (NCBI taxonomy): domain Bacteria; kingdom Pseudomonadati; phylum Pseudomonadota; class Gammaproteobacteria; order Lysobacterales; family Rhodanobacteraceae; genus Pinirhizobacter; species Pinirhizobacter sp. Next base: position 115,615 of record NZ_DASYDG010000030.1, on the reverse strand, counting down.
CGCAACTTCCTCCTGCCCACCGGCAAGGCTGCCCGCGCCACGGCCGTCAACCTGGCCCAGTTCGAAGCCCGCCGCGCCGAGTACGAAGCCAAGGCGAAGGAGCACCTGTCCGGTGCCCAGGGTCGCCAGGCCCAGATCGAAGGCCAGGAAGTAACGATCACCGCGAACGCCAGCCCCGAAGGCAAGCTGTTCGGCTCGGTCTCCACCCGTGACATCGCCGAGGCCCTCACGGCCCGTGGCATCGCCGTGGACAAGAGCGAAGTGATCCAGTCCGCCGGCCCCATCCGCAACACCGGCGAGTATGACGTGATCGTCTCGCTGCATGCCGACATCCATGCGACCGTCAAGGTCATCGTGGTAGCCGAGAAAGCGTAAAGTTTTCCTCGCCTGGCATGGCCGAACGGGCGCCCTTGGGCGCCCGTTCTGTTTTATCCACCGGAACTCCACAGCAATACACAGGCTTATCCACAGCTTGTTGTCTCGGTCCGTGAGACCGGGACGCGTATCATCGTCCCCATAGCCAGCGGCGCTTCGCCCGCTTCGAGGTCAGCGCATGTCGTTCGTTCCCGAACGTAAGTCCCAGAACGCCGCGATCGAGGCCTTGCGCGTATCGCCTCATTCCCTGGAAGCCGAACAGGCTGTGCTCGGCGGCCTGATGCTGGCCCCCGACGCCATGGACAAGGTGGCCGACAAGCTCGGCGAGGACGACTTCTACCGCAAGGATCACCGCCTGATCTGGCGTGCCATTGCCGAGCTTGCCAACAAGGGGATGCCAAGCGATGCGGTAACCCTGGGCGACTGGTTCGAGGCCAACGGCATGGCCGAACTCGTCGGTGGCGCCAGCTACCTGATCGAACTTGCCAATGCCACGCCGAGCGCTGCCAACATCGCTGCCTATGCCGATATCGTGCGCGAGAAGTCCGTGCTGCGGCAGCTGATCGACGCTGGCACGGCGATCACCGAGGACGGCTACCGGCCCGAAGGCAAGAGCGTCCAGGAAGTGATGGAGCTGGCCGAGCAGCGCGTATTCAAGATTGCCGAGAGCGGCGCGCGCGGCAAGAAAGATATCGTCTCGATGCGCACGGCAGTCTCCGAGGCTTTCCGCCTGTTGTCCCAGCGCTACGAGAACCGCGGCCAGCTGACCGGCGTGTCCACCGGCTTCACGGATCTTGACGAACTCACTTCCGGCCTGCAGCCGTCGGACCTGGTCATCGTGGCCGCGCGCCCGTCGATGGGCAAGACGGCCTTTGCCCTGAACATCGCCGAGGCGGCCGCCATGCGCGGCAAGAAGTCGGTGGCGGTGTTCTCGATGGAAATGTCCGCATCGCAGCTGGCGTTCCGCCTTATTTCCTCGTTGGGCCGCATCCACCAGAGCCATCTGCGCACCGGCGACCTGGCCGAGGAAGACTGGCCGCGGGTCACCTCCGCGATCACCATGCTGTCCGATGCGAAGATATTCATCGACGACACGCCAGCGATGTCGCCGGTAGAGTTGCGTTCGCGCGCCCGCCGCCTGCAGCGCGAGCATGGCCTGGGCCTGATCGTGATTGACTACCTGCAATTGATGCAGGTGCCCGGGAACAAGGAGAACCGCGCCACGGAAATTTCAGAAATTTCGCGTGGACTAAAGGCCCTGGCCAAGGAGCTCGATGTACCGGTGGTCGCACTGTCGCAGTTGAACCGCTCGCTGGAGCAGCGTGCCGACAAGCGCCCGATGATGTCCGACCTTCGTGAATCCGGCGCCATCGAGCAGGACGCCGACGTGATCATGTTCATCTACCGCGACGATTACTACAACAAGGAATCCCCGGACAAGGGCTTGGCCGAGATCATCATCGGCAAGCAGCGAAACGGGCCTACCGATACGGTGAAGCTGGCTTTCCTGGGCCACTACACCAAGTTTGAGAACTACGCACCCGATTCATACATCGGTGGCTTTGATTGACGGGACGCTGCACCATCGAAGGGCGTCGCACTGAAGGACCCCGATGAGCCGCACCACCGTCGCTACCATTCACCTGGGCGCCCTGCGCCATAACCTGGGCAGACTGCGCGAACTGGCAGCCCCCGCGCAGGTGATGGCGGTGGTCAAGGCCGATGCCTACGGTCATGGCCTGGAGCGTGTCGCACGCGCGCTGGATGATGAGGCCGATGCCTTCGCCGTGGCCGCCATCGCCGACGGGCTGCGCCTTCGCGCAGCGGGACATCGGCAACGCATCGTGGTGCTGTCAGGCCCCGACGCCGACGCCGATATTCCCGAGATGCAGCGGCTGAAGCTCGAGGCTGCCATCCACCACGAATCACAGCTTGCCCTGCTGGCCGAGGCACAGCCGAACCGGGGCCGCCTGCGCGTGTGGCTGAAGATCGATACCGGCATGCATCGCCTGGGGTTCGCCCCGGAACTGGCGCGCGACATCCACGCTCGCCTGGCGTCGATGCCCGGTGTGCATCCGCAGATCGGGCTGATGACCCATTTTGCCGAGTCCGAGGTGTTCGACGGCAAGGCTACTGCTGCACAGCTGGCGCGTTTCCACGCCGCCACCGACGGTATCGACGCTCCCCGATCGCTGTCCAATTCCGCAGGCGTGCTCGGCTGGCCGGATGCAAAAGGGCAGTGGGTACGCACCGGCGGCCTTCTTTACGGCCTGTCGGTCGTGGAAGGTCAACCCGGCGGCGATCTCGGATTCCGCCCGGCGATGACCCTGGCCACCCGACTGGTGGCGATCAACCAGGTCGTCGCCGGCGAAAGGGTGGGCTACAACGGCACCTACACCTGTCCGGAGGACATGCGCATCGGCGTGGCTGCCATCGGCTATGGCGACGGCTATCCGCGCAGCGCGGCGGCCGGTACGCCTGTCGAAGTTGGCGGCGTGCGTGTGCCGCTGGTGGGCCGTGTATCGATGGACCTGATCACGCTGGACCTGCGCACTGCGCCCGATGCCAAGGTCGGCGACCGTGTCGTGCTTTGGGGTGAGTCGCTTCCCGTGGAGACCGTGGCCGCTCAAGCTGGCACGATCTCCTACGACCTCACATGCGGCATGACCCGCCGCGTGCTGTTCGTCGAAGATGACAGCTAGCCGGCTCACGTGTTGAGACCGCATCGCGTTATCGTCGCCCCCTCTCATCAGGACATTCGATCCCATGGCCAAGGCGAAAACCGCCTATGTCTGCACCGATTGCGGTGCTGAACACAACAAGTGGCAGGGCCAGTGCATCGAGTGCAATGGCTGGAACACACTGAGCGAATTCGTGGTGCAGCCGGCCAAACCGGCGGTGGCTGGCGCAGGTGCGCGTCGCGGTTACGCCGGTGAAGCCGCAGGCGCGCCCAAGGTCACCGCGCTCACCGAAGTGGCCCTGACGGCCGAATCACGCACCACCACCGGCATCGGCGAGCTCGACCGCGTGCTTGGAGGAGGCCTGGTCGACGGCTCGGTCGTGCTCATCGGCGGCGACCCCGGCATCGGCAAGTCCACCCTGTTGCTGCAGATGCTCGGCACGCTCGGTGTAGTCCTGCCCAGCGTGTATGTCACCGGCGAAGAATCCCTGGCCCAGGTCGCCGGCCGCGCCCAGCGCCTGGATCTGCCCCTGGCGCCACTTCGGGCATTGGCCGAAACCTGCATCGAACGCATCCTGGACCAGGCGCTGGCCACGCGGCCGCGCGTGCTGGTGATTGATTCCATCCAGACCATCTGGACCGAGACCCTCACCGCGGCCCCCGGCTCGGTCAGCCAGGTGCGCGAATCCGCCGCACGGCTTACGCGCTTTGCCAAGGAAACGGGAACCTCGGTATTCCTGGTGGGCCATGTCACCAAGGAAGGCGGTATTGCAGGCCCCCGCGTTCTGGAGCACATGGTCGATGCGGTGCTCTATTTCGAGGGTGAATCCGGCAGCCGCTTCCGGGTGTTGCGCGCGTTCAAGAACCGCTTCGGCGCGGTGAACGAGCTGGGCGTGTTCGCCATGTCCGACAAGGGCCTGCGCGAGGTGCCCAACCCGTCGGCCATTTTCCTTTCCACCCATAGCGGCCCCACCTCTGGCAGTGCGGTGATGGTCACCCGCGAGGGCACGCGTCCCCTGTTGGTGGAAGTGCAGGCACTGGTCGATCAATCATCACTGGGCAATCCGCGCCGTGTGGCGCTGGGCATGGAGCAGAACCGGCTGGCCATGCTGCTGGCGGTGTTGCATCGACATGGCGGCCTGGCCGTGTACGACCAGGACGTCTTCGTCAATGTGGTCGGCGGCATCCGCGTGCAGGAGACGGCGGCGGATCTTCCTGTATTGCTGGCGGTGCTTTCCAGCTTCCGCGACCGGCCGTTGCCTGAGAAGACGGTGGCGTTCGGTGAGGTCGGCTTGTCAGGTGAAATCCGTCCTGTCCCCAATGGCGAGGAACGGCTGAAAGAAGCTGCTACCCATGGCTTCCGCCGCGCCATCGTGCCGAAAGCCAACGCGCCGAAGAAGTCCCACATCGGTGAGATGGAGATCCTCGCTGTGGATCGCCTCGGCGATGCGATCGGGCAGGCGATGGGCTAGCGACCGTCGTGGAGGTTCCGGGCGCCTCGACGAAGTTTTTGGTCAGGTTTGACCTACTTCAATGTGGGCGGAAGCTGAAAGCGACGAGTTCGCACGCGCGGTAGCGTTATGGCTCCAAACACAAAGGAGCAAACAGACCATGTCTCTGCCGCCACTACAATGCAGCATCCCAGCCATCACCATTACCGCCGCTTCGCTTGCGGCACCCAATGCCGCCGCCGCGGGGCAAAATGCGACTGCTCCAACCCAGGTGAGTAACGTCGCCGAACGTCATCGTCAACACGACGATCAAAAGCATTTGACCGTCAAACCCGAGATGTCGGCCGCAGCCGCGGCCAGCCAGGGCGAACCGAAAGCGTAGTTCTCCGGCCCTGTCCGGCAGGTAATGCTGCCGTGCTGCACCGGATGCTTCCTCAGAGCGTCCGGTGCAGCACCAGCTCCAGCACGAACTTCGTGCCGATGAAGGCCAGGAAAAGCATTCCCATGCCCAGCAGGGTGAGGTTCACCGCGCGGCTGCCGCGCCAGCCATAACGCCAGCGTCCCAGCAGCAGGGCACCGAAGATCGCCCAGGCGATGATCGACAGCACCGTCTTGTGCACCAGGTGCTGGCCGAAAAGGTTGTCCACGAACAGCACGCCGGTAAGCAGGGTGAGCGTGAGCAGCGCGAAACCCACCGCGATCATGCGGAACAGCAGCGATTCGGCCAGGGTAAGCGGGGGCAGGGCGCGCAGCCAGTGCTTGAACTGGCTGCGCCGCAGGGCGCGTTCCTGGATCGCCAGCAGGATCGCCAGCACCGCGGCGATCGACAGCACGCTGAAACCAAGGAACGCGAAGGTGATGTGCAGCTTGATCTGCCAGTCCTTCAACTCCGGCGCTGTCGTCGGCGCCACGAAAGCATCCAGGGTCGTGAAATTGACCGTAAGCGGATCCAGAGCCACGAATAGGGCCGTAAGCGGAAAGATGAAGATGCCCAAGCCAGCGATAGGCCTGAAAAGGTTCACCCCGATGGTCATGGCGGACACCACCCACGCCACCAGCGAAAGCACTGCAAAGAAGTGAAGATCCAGCGTGCCGCGATGCAGGCCCAACAGCAGCCAGGCGTGCAGGATCACGGCCATGCCCGCCAGCCACATGGCCAGCCGGCCCATGGGGGCGTGGGAGCCGAAGAGGGGACGCGCCAGCGCCAGGGCGGCGGACAGGTACAGGGCGATGGCGGGCAGGGCGACGAGCGTCACGGTCATGCGGTGAGTTTGGCATAGCCCCCCGCCCTGGCGAAACGCGCCTTCTGCCGCATCGGCTATAATCGCGGACTTATCCGTCTGTCATCACCGGCATCCCATGTTCGATTCCTTAAGCTCCCGTCTTTCTGAAACCGTCAACCGCCTGCGCGGTCGTGGTCGCCTGACGGAGGAAAACATCCGCGAAAGCTTGCGCGAGGTACGCATTGCCTTGCTCGAGGCGGACGTGGCCCTGCCAGTGGTGCAGGCGCTGATCGAACGGGTAAAGGTGCGCGCCGTCGGTCAGGAGGTCATGAAGAGCCTCTCGCCGGGCCAGGCCCTGGTCAAGGTGGTCAGCGACGAGCTCACCGCCGTCATGGGCACCGCCAATGCGGAACTGAACCTTGCCGCCACGCCCCCGGCCGTCGTGCTGATGGCGGGCCTGCAGGGCGCCGGCAAAACCACCACCGTGGCCAAGCTTGCGCGCTTCCTGAAGGAGCGCAAGAAGAAGAAAGTGATGGTGGTCAGTTGCGACGTCTACCGTCCGGCCGCCATCGAGCAGCTGAAAACCCTGGCCGGCCAGGTGGAAGTTTCCTTCTTCCCCTCCGATGGTGGACAGGATCCGGTCGCCATTGCGAAGGCCGCGCTGGAAGCCGCCCGCCGCGAGGTGGTCGACGTGCTGATCGTCGATACCGCCGGCCGTCTGCATGTCGACGCCGAGATGATGGCCGAGATCAAGCACCTGCATACCGCGTTGAACCCCATCGAGACCCTGTTCGTGGTCGATTCGATGACTGGTCAGGATGCCGCCAACACGGCCAAGGCATTCTCAGAGGCCCTGCCGCTCACCGGCGTGGTGCTGACCAAGGCCGACGGTGACGCCCGCGGCGGTGCCGCGCTGTCGGTGCGCTACGTCACCGGCCGTCCGGTGAAGTTCCTGGGCGCGGGCGAGAAAACCGACGCCCTGGAGCCGTTCCATCCCGACCGCGTGGCCCAGCGCATCCTGGGGATGGGCGACGTGCTGTCGCTGGTCGAGGAAGTCGAGCGCAAGGTCGACCAGGACAAGGCCAACAAGCTCGCCCAGAAGGTGATCAAGGGCAAGCGCTTCGACCTGAACGACATGCGCGACCAGCTCGAGCAGATGAACAACATGGGCGGCCTGGCCGGCCTCATGGACAAGTTGCCGGGTGTGTCGAACCTGCCGGAAAACGTCAAATCCCGGGTCAACGACAAGGAAATCGGCCGCATGGTGGCCATCATCGGCTCGATGACCAAGAAGGAGCGCCGCCACCCGGATCTCCTGAACGGCTCGCGCAAGGCCCGCGTGGCCCGTGGCTCGGGCACCCAGCCGGCCGACGTCAACCGACTGCTCAAGCAGTTCATGCAGATGGAAAAAATGATGTCCAAGCTCGCCCGTGGCGGTGCCAAGGGGCTGATGCGCCAGATGGCCGGTGCCATGAAGGGCATGGGGGGCGGTGGCTTCCCACCGATGCGCTAAGTCGCCGGGCTTGGCAAAAGCCTGTCTGGAAGGCTTCTTCGCGGATTTAATTGAAGTTTTTTTTAGGGGTTACCCCTTCCTTTTTCCGTCGCACTCGCTAGAATGCACGGTCTACCGCGCACGAATCTCGTGCGCCTGCCGGTCCCCGGCGATTCTGGAGCAAGTAACTATGGTTAAGATCCGTCTTTCGCGCGGCGGCGCCAAGGGCCGTCCGTTTTATCACGTCATCGTGACCGACGGTCGCAACAAGCGTGATGGCCGCAATATCGAGCGCGTGGGCTTTTACAACCCCGTCGCCGCCGGCAAGGACAAGCGTCTGGAGATCGACGTGGCCCGTATCCAGGCCTGGATCGCCAAGGGTGCCCAGTGCACGGACAAGGTCCGCGCCCTGGTCAAGGAAGCCGGCAAGCAGGCTGCCTGATGTCATCGCCCGGACGGAGCGTCCGAGTCGGACGCATCGTTGGGGTGTACGGCGTGCAGGGTTGGGTCAAGCTCGAGTCGTGGACCGAGCCCCGCATGCGCATTTTCGATTACCAGCCCTGGCGCCTCACCGCACCGGGGATCGATCGTGAAGTCCGGAACGTCGAGGGCAGGCAGCAGGGCAAGGGCATCGTGGCCCGCCTGCCTGGCATCGACGATCGCGAGGGCGCCGCAGCGCTGACGGGCACGGAAATCACCGTGGCCCGCGAGCTGCTTCCGGCGCCGTCACCGGGCGAGTACTACTGGACCGACCTCGAAGGTTTAGAGGTAGTCACCATCAACGACGTACCGTTGGGGCGGGTAAGCCACCTGTTCGCCACCGGTGCCAACGACGTGATGGTGGTCAGGAGCGCAGACAAAGAGCGTCTGATTCCTTTCGTCCAGGGTTCGTACGTGCGTTCGGTGGATATTCCCACCGGTCGCATGGTGGTCGACTGGGATCCTGAATTCTAGCTTTCGAAGGCAGGACCATGCGCATCGATGTCGTCACGCTGTTTCCCGACTTCGTGCAGCAGTCCGCCGCGGTAGGTGTCGTGGGGCGCGCGCAGCAGCGCAAGCTGTTGCAGGTTGAAACCTTCAACCCGCGCGATTTCACCCATGATGTCCACCGCACGGTGGATGGCCGACCCTTCGGGGGCGGGCCCGGCATGGTGATGCTGATCGAGCCCTTGCGGGCGGCCCTTGCGGCGGTCCGCGAGGCAGCACCGGAACCGGTGCACGTGATTTACCTCAGTCCGCAGGGAACGCGGCTGACGCAGGGCAGGGTCAAGGCGCTGGCAGCCATGCCGCGCATTGCCCTGGTTTGCGGACGATACGAAGGCGTGGATGAACGCCTGTTGGCACATGAGGTCGACGAGGAGCTCTCGATCGGCGATTATGTACTGTCAGGTGGCGAGCTTGCGGCAGCGATTGTGATCGACGCCGTGGGCCGGCTCCAGGAAGGCGCGTTGAACGACGCGCTCTCCGCCCAGCAGGATTCGTTCTCAGACGGCCTGCTGGACTGCCCGCATTACACCCGGCCCGTGCAGCACGACGCATGGGGCGGTGTTCCGGAGGTACTTCTTTCCGGCGACCACGCAGCCATTGCGCGCTGGCGCCTGAAGCAGTCCCTGGGCCGTACCTGGCTCCGTCGGCCGGATCTGCTCACGCAGCGGGTGCTCGATGATAAATCGAGGGCTTTGCTGGATGAATTCCGCCGTGAATACTCACGGCTTCAACAAGCTGAGGCCGACAACGGCTCGCAGCACTGAAATTTTTGAACGGGTGTGCCATGAACAAACTCATCGAACAGTTCGAATCCGAGCAGATCGTCCGCCAGCTGCCGGATTTCGGTCCTGGCGATACGGTCGTCGTCAACGTCAAGGTGAAGGAAGGCAACCGCGAGCGCGTCCAGGCGTTCGAGGGCATTGTCATCGCCAAGCGTAGTCGCGGCCTGCATTCGGCCTTCACCGTGCGCAAGATCTCGCACGGCACCGGCGTCGAGCGCGTCTTCCAGGCCCACAGCCCGACGATCGACTCGGTCACCGTCAAGCGCAAGGGCAAGGTCCGCGGCGCCAAGCTGTACTACCTGCGCGGTCTGGAAGGCAAGGCTGCCCGCATCAAGGAAGACGTCGCCGCCGCCGCCAACATCAAGGCTGCCAATATCAAGGCCGCCAAGGCCGCTGCTGCCGCCAAGTAATTCGGCGCGGGGCGGGAGCTTTCATCGGCCCGCCCCCAAACGCAGTGCCTGGATAAGAAAAACCTTCGGGGCTCGCGCCACGAAGGTTTTTCCGTGCGTGGGATTTGTGTGCGTCAGGCGTGCGTAAAGTCGTGCCTGTCCGCCACCACCATCACAGGTTCCTGCAGGAAGTTGCCCTGCACGAAGTCCACGCCGCAGGCGAACAGTAGCGACGTACTGGCCGCATCTTCCACCCACTCGGCGATGGTCTGCTTGCCCTGGGTGCGGGCCTGGGTGCATATCTCGGCGATTTTCTTCTGGTTCTCCGGGTGCTGCGGGAGTTCGGTCATGAAGCTGCGGTCGATCTTCAGGTAGTCGGCGTCTACATGCGTGAGCATCTGGAAGGAATTCAGGCCCGAGCCGAACTGCTCCAGGCCGAAGCGGCCGCCCACCTTTTTCCAGGCGGTGACGAACTCCTGGGCCGGGCGCAGGCTGGTCAGTACCTTGCTCTCGGGCATCTCCACCACGATCGTGCTGCGGCGGAGTTTCGCATCGCCCATGCGCTGGGCGAGCCATGGCAACAGCGTGGCATCGTGCAGGGATGCCAGGGTGAGTTTGACGAAATACGTTGTCGTCAGGCCATCGCGCTCCCGCTGGCGCAGGGTATCCAAAGCGTGGTCCAGCACCCAGCGATCAACCGCGGGCAGCATGCCGTGGCGTTCGGCCACCGGCATGAAGTAACTGGGCAGGACGTCGCCGTTGGGCCCGCGCATGCGCACCAGGATCTCGTAGAACTCGCCGGCGGCATCCTGCAGGCTGATGATCTGCTGGTGGTAAAGCAGGAAGTTGTCGCTTTCCAGCGCATCGCGGACCAGGTTCAGCCAGTACAGGTCGCGTTCGGCATCGGCCTTTTCACGAGCTGAAGGATCGTGCACCTCGCTGCGGTTGCCGCCCTGGCTCTGCGCGTTGCGCAGCGCCGTGCTGGCTTGCTCGAGCAGGGTCTCGGTATTGGCGTTGCGCTCGGCCAGCAGGCTGCCGCCGACGGTCAGGCTCACCGTGATCGAACGCGAACCAACGTCGAAGATCTGTGCCGCCACGGAACTGCGCAGGTTTTCGATCAGGCCGTGCACTTCGGCATCGGAGCGTGCATGCAGCACCACGCCGATGGTGTGTTCGCCCAGCACGCCGGCCTCGTCGTCCTCGTCCAGCACGTCGCGAATCCTGGTGGCTATACCGGCGAAGAGCTGGTCGGCATTGCCCATGCCGATCGCCGGCACGATGTCCTTCCAGTTGTCCGGTTCCACCAGGAGCAGGGCCCTGCCGGTCTCGCCGTCGGCAGCCGAGGCCACGGCCCGGTCCACCAGTTCCAGTGTGTGGGCGCGGTTCCACAGGCCCGTCACGGTATCGCGGGTGAGCTGCGCCACGACGTTCGGGTCGATGATTTCGCGGCGGAAGACGATCTGCAGGCAGGGTTCGCCCTCGAACGTGGCGTGCGCGAACTCCACGATGGTCTTGAACCGGTTGCCGTCGCCGCGCCGGGCCTGGAATTCGATGTGCTCCACCGGCGGCTTGTCGCCGCGCGAGAGGTTGCGCAACAGGCTCTTGAAGCGGTCGGCGTCTTCGCTGGCGATCATGTCCAGGATGGGCAGGCCCAGGATGTCGTCGAACTCCTCGAAACCGAACTGCTCAAGGTAAGCCTGGTTCGCGCGCACGTGCATGCCTTCGTGCACATAGGCAATGGCATCGCGGGAGGAGTCGAGCAAGGCATCGCAGCGGCGCTCGGATTCGCGCAGCGCGGTTTCCAGACGGCGCACGTGGCGTCGGGTGGTGAGCGATTCGAATTCCCGGCGGACGATGGCCAGGGTCTGTTCGGGGCGGCTGCGCAGGGCCACGCCGCGGATGCCCGCGGTGAAGAGATCGGCGATGGTGTCTTCGTTGAATCGCTCGATGATGGCGATGATGGAAACATCCTTGCCACTGGCCTCCACCTGGCGCACCACGGTGGCAACGTCGAGCTTCTTCGTGGAGGGATTCACCAGCACGATGTCCGGGCTTTCATCCAGCGACTGGGTGAATTCCTCTGGCGTACCCGCGCGCGATGGCCGCACGGCGATGCCGCCGTTGCGCATCACGTTGATCAGCTGCTCGGCCTGTTCGACGGAGTCCTCGACGAAGGCGATCTTGATGACGTTGTCTTGTTTCATGCTGGGCCGGTGGCGATTCGTGAGGCCGCGATCGCCAGGTTGCCCCCCGTGGTCGCTTCGCGTTCCCTTCAGTTTGTACCCCAATCGTTGCGCCAATACCATCGGCGGTTTTCGTTGGTCCTTGAGCGTGTCGGCCCCTATAGAGGCGTCTTGGAGGGCTCACCCTGTTCCTCGCGGACCAGCCGGGGCACCAGGTATCCGGGCAGCCGTTCGCGCATGGCCTGGACCAGGGCCAGTGCCCGTGCGTCGCTCACCTGGAAATGGGCGGCGCCCTGCACGCGGTCGAGCTGGTGCAGGTAATAGGGCAATACCCCGGCAGCGAAGAGCCGCTCGCTCAGGGCGCTGAGCGTCTGGGCGTCATCGTTCACCCCGGCCAGCAGTACCGACTGGTTGAGCAGGGTCGCCCCGGCGTCCCGGAGGCGCCGGCAGGCTTCTTCGACATCTCCATCGAATTCGTTGGCGTGATTGGCGTGCAGGACCACCACCTTCTGCAGCGGCACGTCGTCAAGCCATTGGATGAAGGCATCGTCGATACGCTCGGGCAGCACCACCGGCAGCCGGGTGTGGATGCGCAGGCGGCGTACATGGGGCAGGGCGCGCAGCCGGTCGGTGAGTTCGGCGAGCTTGCCGGTAGCCAGGGAGAGCGGGTCGCCTCCGGAAAGGATCAGCTCGGTGATGGAGGTGTCGCCGGCAACATGCTCCAGCGCCTGGCGCCAGGCACCGGCCGCGGCGATTTCCTCGCCATAGGGAAAATGCCGGCGGAAACAGTAGCGGCAGTTCACCGCGCAGCTGCCGCTGGCGATCAGCAGCGCCCGGCCCTGGTACTTGTGAAGAAGGCCCTGGGCGCCGCGTGAGGCCAGGTCGCCCACGGCGTCGTGGCTGAAACCCGGGACGGTTTCCATCTCCGCCAGCTGGGGCAGCACCTGCAGCAGTAGCGGGTCGCGGGCGTCGCCATGGATCATGCGCTGGACGAATCCCCGCGGCACCCTCATGGCAAAACCCGCGTCATCGGCGGGAAGGCTCGCTGCCAGGTGCGGCAGGCCCAGCATGGAAAGCAGCTCCAGCGGGTCGGTGACGGCGTCGCGCCACGCCGCGCGCCAGTCGGGCGCGGCGTGAGATAGGCGGCTGGCGGGGCTTCCGGGTATCATGGTGGGCCTAGGTGCAGGCGGGCGCCGCCTGCGATATCGATCATTTTAGCCGCTGGGGACAGCGGTTTTTTCATCCCGGAGTTTATAAGGCATGGCCACATACGGTCTCAACGACGTCAAGAATGGCGTGAAGATCATCGTCGACGGCGATCCCTACGTCGTCGTCGAGGCGGAGTTCGTCAAGCCGGGCAAGGGCCAGGCCTTCACCCGCATCCGCATCCGCAACCTGATCAACGGCCGCACCACGGAAAAAACCCTGAAGTCGAGCGACTCCTTCGAGGGCGCGGACGTGGTCGACACCGATATGCAGTACCTCTACAACGACGGCGAGTTCTGGCACTTCATGCAACAGGAGACATTCGAGCAGCACCAGGCCGATGAAACCGCCGCCGGCGACGCGGGCAAGTGGCTCAAGGGCGAGGAAGAGTGCGTGGTTACCTTGTGGAACGGCCGCCCCATCTCGGTCACCCCGCCGAACTTCGTCGACCTGAAGATCGTCGAGACCGATCCTGGTGTCCGTGGCGACACTTCAGGTGGCGGTGGCAAGCCCGCCAAGCTCGAGACGGGCGCCGTGGTGCGCGTGCCACTCTTCGTCAACCAGGATGAAATCATCCGCGTGGACACTCGTACCGGTGAATACTACAGCCGCGTGAAGTAACGATATGACACTACCGCTCGGTGCCGCCGTCGACCTCGTGATCGAGGCCCGCTGGGTGGTCCCCGTCGAACCGCATGGCGTGGTGCTTGAAGGCCACGCCGTGGTGGTGGATGGCAACACGATCCTTGCCATCCTGCCCATCAATGAGGCGCGCGCCCTGTACGAGCCGCGCCAGTCGGTGAGCCTGCCCGAACACGCCCTGATGCCAGGCCTGGTCAACGCCCACACGCACAGTCCGATGACACTGCTGCGCGGGCTGGCCGACGACCTGCCGCTGATGACATGGCTGAACGAGCACATCTGGCCGGTGGAAGGCGCCTTCATGGGTCCGGAGTTCATCCGCGACGGCGTGGAACTGGCAGTGGCCGAGATGATCCGCGGCGGCACGACGTGCGTCAACGAAAACTATTTCTTCCCCGACGTGATCGGCGCCACTTTCAACCGCATGGGCTTTCGTGCGGTGGTGGGGCTGCCGGTGATCCAGTTTCCCAGTGCCTGGGCCACCACCCAGGACGACTACTTTGCCCGCGCCCTGGAAGTTCACGACAGCTTCCGTGGCCACTCGCTCTTGAGTACCGCCTTCGTGCCGCACGCGCCCTACACCGTGTCGGACGAAAGCTTCGAGCGCATCCGCGTACTGGCCGACCAGCTGGACATTCCCGTGCATTTGCATACGCACGAGACGGCCCAGGAAGTGGAAGACAGCAAACGCGACCACGGTATCCGCCCGTTCCAGCGCCTGCAGCGCTTGGGAATCGTCAACGACAGCCTGGTCGCGGTGCACATGACCCAACTCACCGACACCGAGATCGCCACCTGCGCCGAGCACGGCGTGAGCGTGGTGCATTGCCCGGAGTCGAACCTCAAGCTCGCCTCGGGCTTCTGTCCCGTGCACAAGCTCCGCCAGGCCGGCGTGCGCGTGGCCATCGGCACCGACGGCTGCGCCTCGAACAATGACCTGGACATGTTCGGCGAGATGCGTACCGCGGCGTTGTTGGCCAAGGCCGTGGCCCAGGATGCGTCGGCCTTCGACGCGGCATCCGTGCTGCGTTCGGCAACCCTTGAAGGCGCCCGCGCGATCGGCCTGGGCGAGCGGGTCGGTTCGATCGAACCTGGCAAGCAGGCCGACCTCACCGCCGTACGTCTGGACGACCTGGAAACCCAGCCGCTCTATCATGTGGCATCGCAGCTGGTGTACGCGGCCGCGCGCCACCAGGTGAGCGATGTATGGATCGCTGGCGTGCGCAAGCTCGTCGACGGCATCCTTGCCGACGTCGACACCGACGCCCTGCGTGCGCGCACCCGCCAGTGGCGCGAGCGCATCGCCGCGGTCTGATCTGCTTCTGGCACTCGAAGGAAATCTCATGGAACACGCCACGAACGCCAATGTCAGTGCCGCGGAAATCGCCCGTTTCGGCAAACTCGCGACGGGCTGGTGGGATCCAAACGGCGAATCGCGCCCGCTGCACGACCTGAACCCCGTGCGCGCCGGTTTCATCGCCGATCGCATCACCCTGCGCGGCGCCAGGGTGGCGGATGTAGGCTGCGGTGGAGGCTTGCTGAGCGAAGCCCTTGCCCGTGCCGGGGCTCAGGTCACCGGCATCGATCTTGGCGAGAAGGTGATCGGCATCGCCAGATTGCATCTGTATGAATCCAATCTTTCCGTGGACTACCGCGTGCAGGGCTCGCATGAGCTTGCGCTCGCCGAAGCCGATACATTCGACGCGGTCTGCTGCATGGAGCTGATCGAGCACGTCCCCGATCCTGCCGCGCTGGTGCAGGATCTCGCCCGCATGGTGAAGCCGGGCGGCCGAGTATTCATGAGCACCATCAACCGCACGCCGCTGGCCTTCGGTGCGGCCATCGTCGGCGCCGAATACATCACCCGCATGTTGCCGCGTGGCACGCACCACTACGCGCAGTTCCTCAAGCCCTCCGAGCTAGGCGCCCTGCTGCGCCGGGCAGGGCTGGAACTCGATGAGGTCAAGGGCCTGGGGTACAACCCGCTTTCGCGCAAGGCCTGGCTCACTGGCATGACACAGGTGAATTACATCCTTGCCGCGACGCGGCCGGCATGAAGCCATTGCCGCAGCCGCTGGCCGGGGTATTCCTGGACCTCGACGGCACCATCCTCGATACCGCGCTTGATCTGTATGCCGCGCTTGAATCGGTGTGCGCCGACGACGGCGTGTCACCCCCGCCATTCGACATGGTTCGGCAGGTGGTTTCGCGTGGTTCCCGCGCCATCCTGGCCACGGCCTACCCACATGATTCCAGTGCAAGCCTGATCGAACGCATGCCCGGCTACCTCGCCCGCTACGAGCGTGACATCGCGGTGCATACACGTGCGTTTGATGGCATGGATGAAACTTTGCTGGCGTTGGAAGAACGAGGCGTGCCCTGGGGCATCGTCACCAACAAGCCCGGTTTCCTCACCGACCGCCTGCTGGCTGCGTTGAAGATGGACCTGCGCGCGGCAAGCGTGGTGTCCGGCGATACACTGCCTGTGAAGAAGCCCGATCCGGCGCCCGTGCTGCTGGCGTGCGAACGGGCCGGTGTCGATCCTTCCCAATGCCTGTTCGTCGGCGACGATCGCCGTGACGTCGAGGCCGGACGCGCTGCCGGGTGTTATACCGTGGCCGTGGGTTGGGGTTACCTCGACGGTGGCGACCCGCGCACCTGGGGCGCGGACCTCGTGGTGGACACCGTAGCCGAGTTCGCAGCGGTGCTGGGCTTGCCCGTACACGCATGAGCGACGCGGCATTCCAGAGTTACGTCGATCAATGGCTGGCTTCCGATCCGCAGCAGCGGGTGGCCCTGGGCTTCCTGGATCCTGCATCGCGCAACGGCCATGTCGCTCTGGCGGCCTTCGAACGGGAGATCGTGGGCGCTGCCTACGGCATCCGCGAGGCGCAGGTGGCTGCGGTGAAGCTCAACTGGTGGGCCGAGGAGCTCTCCGGCGCCCGTGCCAGTGGAGGACGTCATCCGCTTACCCGGGTGTTGTTCAACCAGCCCCAGGCCGATGTCCTGCCCATGGAGTTCTGGATTGCGCCCGTGCTGGCCGCGATGGGCCAGCTCGAGGAAGGTACCGCGGCCGATTTCCCGGCCCAGGTAGCGGCCACCACTATCCTGCATGGCGCCCTGGCCCGGCTGGAGACGGGCTGGTGGTTTGGCGCCGGCGCCGACCCCGGCCGGGCCACCGCGGTGGCCACCCAGGCCCATCTGCTCGGATCGCTGGCCATGGTGGACGAGCAAGCCGAAGTTGAGCGCCTGGCCCTGCCGATGGCACGCATGGCGCGTTTTGGCCTCACCCGCGCTGGTTTGCGTATGGACGGCCCAGCCCGTCGCGACGCGGTGAAAGCGCAGGCGGGCGATATCGCCGCGGCCCTGCGCCAGGCGGCCGCACCCGGCGCGCCGCTGTCGCTATTCCGCGCCATGACGCTCCGCCAGGCCCGGCGCCGGGCGGAACAGGCTGCCCGGGCTGTGGAGCCGCTGGCCGTGCTCAAGCAGCCACCTGCCGTGGGCGGTCCCAGCACCGCGCTATTCGCCTGGCGCGCTGCGCGGAACTCCCGTCGGGCGACCCAATCCCGATAGGAACATGGGCCGAACGCAGCGTTCGCCGGCACTCACCATTGCCATGACCCCGCCCCAGCCCCATTGTGATCGACTAGCTGCCCGCCTCCCCGCGCCAGGAACTGTTTGCCATGTTCAATGAAGACCGCCCCTCCTCATCGCTGCCGGACGTGGCCTCGCTGCCGCACGCCTCAGGCTCCGGTGTCCTGGACTGGGTAGGCATGGATGGTATGGAAATGCCGGTGCAGTTCGACGCCGGAGACGGCCAGGTGCGTCAGACCAGTGCCCGCGTCGGGGCCTTCGTCAACCTGGCCAGGGAAGACGCCCGCGGCATCCACATGTCCCGCCTGTATCTGCTGGTGGACGAAGCGCTGAGCGCCGGCCCGGTGGATGAGGCGATGCTGCGCAGGCTTCTCGAATCGTTCCTGGCCTCCCACGAGGGGCTGTCCGATGCCGCGCGCGTGGTGATCCACTTTGATCAACTCATCCGCCGTCGCGCCCTGCGCAGCGACAACAGCGGTTGGCGCGCGTATCCCGTGCGGCTGGAAGCGGTACTTGCCGATGGCAAGTTCAGCATGGAAATCGGTACGGATGTCGTGTACTCCTCTACGTGCCCTGCCTCCGCTGCGCTATCGCGGCAGATGATCCAGCAACGCTTCGCTGAGGATTTCAAACCCGGCCAAGCGCTTGAACACGAGGTGATCCTGCGCTGGCTGGGCACGGAGAAAGGCATCGTGGCCACGCCGCATGCCCAGCGCAGCACGGCCAAGCTGTGTATCCGCCCGGCGGCGATGAACCCGCCGAAGCTGCTGGCGATCATCGACGCGGTGGAAGCGTCGCTCGGCACCGCGGTGCAGACGGCGGTCAAGCGCGAGGACGAACAGGCCTTCGCACTGGCCAACGGTGCCAACCTGATGTTCTGCGAAGATGCCGCCCGCCGCGTGCAGCAAACCCTCGATGCCATGCCTGGCATCGCCGATTTCCACGTACGCATCGCGCATCACGAAAGCCTGCATCCTCACGATGCCGTGGCCTATGCGGGCAAGGGCCTGACTTAAGGCTTGTCGATCCCCGGCAGCAGCAGGGGATCGAGCCTCACGCCAAACCAGTTGAAGCCCCAGTGCACGTGCGGCCCGGTGGCGCGTCCGGTCATGCCGGCCGCGCCGATCACCTGGCCCTGGACAAGGTGTTGGCCGGGTTTCACGTCGATACGCGACATGTGCAGGAAGTTCGATGACAGCCCGAAGCCGTGGTCGATCACCACGGTACCGCCGGTGAGATAAAGGCTGGGCTTTGCGAAGGTCACGATACCCGCCGCCGGTGCCTTGATCGGCGTGCCGGTGGGAACGGCGATATCCATGCCCGAATGGGGAGCCTTCGGATCGCCGTTGTAGATACGCTGGTTGCCGAAGCGGCCGCTGATGCGGCCGGTGACCGGCCATATGAAGCCATGGGCGAAGTCTTCGCGGTTGTCGTCGCGGCTGCGTACGGCGGCGACTTCAGCCTGCTCACGGGCGATGCGTGCGGCCAGCGCCGGATCGGGATTTACCGTTTGCGGCGGCAAACCCGTAACGCGCTCGATCGGCCAGTCACGTGCTTCGATCGCAATCGCTATGTGGCGCACGGTGCCTCGGGGGCCGGTCACGTCGACATTCAGCGGCCCCTGTTCGTCGCGACCTGCACCGAACACCACCGTGCCGTCGCCGCCCACGCGCACGTCCTTGCCCGCCACGGTAACGCGAGAGCCTGGAGGCACATGGGCCACCACGATGCCGCCCTGGGAAAGCCGGGCAGGGATCGGCGCCGCGCTGGCGGCGAAGACTGCCAGGAGCGCGGCGGGAGCCGCAAACCAGTACCTCAACGCGCGAACGCCAGCCGCTGGCCGCGTACGGAGTCGTCCACCTTCTCACCGTCCCACACGCGCTGGCCGTTGACGAAGGTAGCGGCGATGCTGGCGGTGAAGGTGGTGCCCTCGAACGGCGACCAGCCGCACTTGGACAGCACTTCATCGCGCGTGACGGTGTGCGGCGTGTTCGGATCCACCAGCACCAGGTCCGCGGCGTAGCCTTCGCGCAGGAAGCCGCGGTCGACCACGTCGAACAGGATCGCCGGGGCATGGCACACGGCTTCGACCACGCGCTCAAGGGTGAGCTTGCCCTCGATCACGCGCTCGATCGCAGCCTGCAGGGCGTACTGCACCAGTGGCAGGCCCGAAGGTGCCTTGTCGTATTTTCCGGCCTTTTCTTCCAAAAGGTGCGGCGCGTGGTCGGTGGCCAGCACGTCGATGCGGCCTTCAGCCACCGCGCGGGTGATCGCTTCGCGGTCCGACGCCATCTTGATCGCCGGGTTGCATTTGATCAGGAAGCCTTTTTCTTCGTAATCATCGGCATCGAAATGCAGGTAGTGCACGCAGGTCTCGGCGGTGATCCGCTTGCTGGCCACCGGGCCAGGCTCGAACAGGGCCAGTTCCTCGGCGGTGGAAATGTGCAGCACATGCAGGCGGGTGTCGTGCTTGCGGGCAAGTTCGATGGCAAGCCGGGTGCTTTTGATGCAGGCCTCGCGCGAGCGGATCAGCGGGTGTTCACGCGCGGGAATGTCCTCGCCGTACTTTTCGTGTGCCCGGGCCAGGTTTGCGTCGATCATCGGGGTGTCTTCACAGTGCGTGATGATCACCGTCGGGCAATCGCGGAAGATCCCGTCCAGTACCTCGGGGTCGTCCACCAGCATGTTGCCGGTAGAGGCTCCCATGAACACCTTCACACCCGGGGAGGTGGTCGGATCGAGCGCGCGGATCGCTTCGAGGTTGTCGTTGCTGGCACCCATGTAAAAGGCGTAGTTCACCGCGGAGGTTTCGGCCGCACGGGTGTACTTCGCTTCCAGCGTGTCGCGGTCGAGCGCCGGCGGCCTGGTGTTGGGCATTTCCATGAAGCTGGTGATGCCGCCGGCGGCGCAGGCACGCGATTCGTGGCCTATGTCAGCTTTGTGGGTAAGGCCCGGTTCACGGAAGTGCACCTGGTCGTCGATCATGCCGGGCAGCAACCACAGGCCCGTGGCGTCAATCACCTGTTCGCCGTCCTCGGGGGTCAGTTCCCGGGCAATGGCGGCGATGCGGCCGTCGCGGACGCGTACGTCGGCGTGCAGCCGCTTGTTCTCGTTGATCAATTCAGCGTTACGGATCAGCCACGCATTGGTCATGGAATCTGCTCTCCATGCGCGCGACAGCGCGCGAAGGTGAAATGGTCGGGGACGGGGTCGTGACCCCCGGTACACAGGGGCTGGCAGCGAAGCAGCCGCCATGCGGCCAGCACACTGCCACGTGACGCCCCGAAACGCGCGATCGCCACCCGGGCGTAATCCGAACAGCTGGGATGGAAACGGCAGCGCTGGCCCAGTAGCGGGCTAATCCAGCGCTTGTACTGACGCAACAGCCATTGCAGGAATCGGGACACGGGGCGGTTCGGGGTACTCGTGATTGGGAGGCGGCTGTCGTGGAGTGTATGGCGCCCCGACGACAGTGGAAGGGGCTAGTATTTCAGAAGGCGGTTGCCGGGGTAAGTCATATTCGGCTATAACAGCCCGCCGCCGGGGGGGCGAACACTGGGTGAAGGACATGGTGAAGAACACACGTAGTTCTGCAGTATCCAAGACTCCGGCCAAGAAAGCGGCAGGTGGTGCCAGTGAGGCCAGGAAGCCGGCCAAGCCGGTAGCCCAGGCCGCCAAGGCAGCGAAAGCCGTCAAGGCCACCAAGGCGTCCAAGGCGGTGAAGACCGTGAAGACGCCGGCCAAGAAACCGGTGGCCAAGCCCGCGCCGGCGAAGAAAACCGTCGCAAAGGCACCGGTGAAAAAAGCCGCGCCCGCCACCAAGAAGGCAACGCCCGTGAAGAAGGCAGCACCCGTGGCGAAGAAAGCCGCGCCCGTCAAGACCGCGCCGGTGAAGAAGGCGACTGCCAAGACACCGTCGAAGGCACCCGCCAAAACCGTGCCAGCGAAAAAACCTGTAGGAAAAACGCCCATCGTGGCGAGCAAGAAGGCACAAGTCATCAAGCCTGCGGTACCATCGCCCAAGGTTGCCAAGGCGCCGGTCGCGAAGACCGCCGCTCCCGCACCTGCTGCACCGAGCCGCCACGTGCCCCAGGCCGCGGCCGGCAAATCCGCCACGGCCACGTCGGTCGCGCCTCGCAAGGCGTCGGCGGTGGGCAGTTCCTCACACAAGAACGAAAAGTCTGCGCAATCACGAATGAATAGTCTTGCTTCTGCTTCGAACGACAACGGCGTCACCCGTGAAGACGGGCGCTACGCTTTGCCCGCCACGACCACTGTGGACCTCCCCAAGGGCTACCGCCCGAAGGGCGACGAGGAATACATGAATCCCCGTCACCTGGCCTACTTCCGCAACAAGCTGCGCGATTGGCGCGACCAGTTGGTGGAAGAATCGCGCCAGACGATGGATAACCTCCGCGAAGAAGTCCGCGATGTCGGCGACGAAGCCGAACGGGCCACCCGCGAAACGGAAAACTCGCTGGAACTTCGTACCCGCGATCGCTACCGCAAGCTCATCTCCAAGATCGACGGTGCACTGCGTCGCATCGAGGACGGCCGCTACGGTTATTGCGAAGAGACAGACGAGGAAATCGGCATCGAGCGCCTGGACGCCCGCCCGATTGCCACGCTATCGCTTGACGCGCAGGAACGGCGCGAGCACCTGCAAAAGCAGATGGGCGACTGACCCATCAACGAAAAACCCCGCTTCGAAGCGGGGTTTTTTTTCAGGCTGCCGTGGCGGCGGCGTAGGCCTTCAGCCGCGCCAGCATGGCGGCAAGGCCATTGCTCCGGGTCGGCGACAAATGCTTGGCCAGGCCGATCTGCTGGATGTAATCCGGTTCCGTGGACACGATCTCCGCCGCCGAACGCCCAGAGTACACGCGCAGGATCAGGGCGATCAGGCCGGACACGATGGCTGAGTCGCTGGTGGCCTGGAAGGTCATGCGCGCGGCATCGCCCGAGGGCACCAGCCACACCATCGACTGGCATCCGTGCACCCGGAATTGCTCTGTCTTGAGCTCTTCGGGGAAGCGTGGCAACTGGCGGCCGAGGTCGATCAGGTACTGGTACCGCTCACTCCAGTCGCTGAAGAAGGCGAACTCCTCGACGATGGCGGCCTGGGCTTCAGCTGCCGTGGGTTCGTGCGGGGCGTTTTCCCGTGGGACGTTCATTTGGCCATGCTCCAGCGTGTGCCTTGCGGGCCATCCTCGATGGTCACGCCCATCGCCGAAAGCTCATCTCGGATGGCATCGGCGCCGGCCCAGTCGCGCGCGGAGCGGGCTTCGCGGCGACGTTGCAGAAGGGTTTCCACGGCGTGGGCATCGACATTCTCACTGATTCCGCGCTTGAACCATGCTTCTGGATCCTGTCCCAGCAGCCCCAGCGCCGCGCCAGCGGCGAGCAGCGTGCCCTTGGCCGCCGGGCGTTCGCCGATCGGTGCTTTGCGCGCGGTATCCGCCAGGTGGGCGATTTCCGCTAATGCTTGCGGCGTGTTGAGGTCGTCGCACAGGGCGGCTTCCACCGCGTCGGGAATCGCCGATTCGATGGGCTCGATGTCGGCCAGGTCGCGCAGCACTCCGTACCAGCTGTCGAGGGTACGAACGGCCTGCTCGATGGTGGCGGGCGACCAGTCAAGCGGCTGGCGGTAATGGCCGCGCAACAGCAGCAGGCGCAACGCCTCGGGCGGGTGCATGTTCAACAGTTCGTGCACCACCAGCACATTGCCCAGAGACTTGGACATCTTTCGGCCTTCCATGTTCAGCAGGCCGTTATGTAGCCAGAACCGGGCGAAGATGCGGCCGCCATGGGCGCAGGTGCTCTGCGCCACCTCGTTCTCGTGATGGGGGAAAACCAGATCCACGCCGCCGGCATGGATGTCGATGGTCTGGCCAAGGTGCGCCGCGCTCATGGCCGAGCACTCGATGTGCCAGCCCGGGCGGCCGCGGCCCCAGGGGCTGTCCCAGCCGGGCAAGGTAGCGTCGGAGGGCTTCCACAGTACGAAATCGGCCGGGTTCCTCTTGTAGGGCGCTACTTCGACGCGTGCGCCGGCGATCATGTCGTCCGGGTCGCGGCCGGAAAGTGCGCCGTAGGCCTCGTAGGATGCTACGTCGAACAGCACGTGGCCCTCTGCCTCGTAGGCGTGGCCGCCGTCGATCAGTTGGCTGATCATTTCTACGATTTGTTCGATATGGGCGGTGGCGCGGGGTTCGATGTCCGGCGGCAGCACGCCCAGGGCGGCCATGTCCTGGCGGTAGGCTTCGGTGAAACGGTCGGTGATCTGCCCGATCGGAACGCCGGCGGCCGCTGCGGCGGCATTGATCTTGTCATCCACGTCGGTGATGTTGCGGGCGAATACCAGCCTGGGGAAATGGCGGCGCAGCAGGCGCGCCAGCACGTCGAACACCACGGCAGGGCGGGCGTTGCCGATGTGGACGTAGTCATACACGGTAGGGCCGCACAGGTACATCGTCACCCGTTCAGGGTCGGCCGGGACGAACACTTCGTTACGGCGGGTGAGGGTGTTGTGCAGGGTAATCGGCATGGACGCTTCCGGGCGGGTTTCAAAGCCAGCCGGACATGGTAGCAAGGCGCCGGTCGGCTGGTCATATTCTAAGCGTCGATTCAGCGTGAACCAACGAAAATACCGCCATGCGCAGGCCCTGCGCCTTTTTTCGGAGACCGCTAGCATGTCCCGTTTCGTCCTTCCCGCCCTGTTGCTTGCCTTTGCGACCACGGGGGTCTTCGCGCAGGACGGCCGCTACGGTCCGCCACCGCCACCCCCGCCGTCGGGCGACGTCGATAATGCGCATTTCGGTTGGGCCGACGTGCTTCGCGTGGATCCGGTCTACGGCATCGCACGCACCGAAACCCCGCGCCAGGAATGCTACGACCAGCAAGTCACCACCCAGAGCCGTGGCACCGGCAGCGCAGCGGGCACCATCCTGGGTGCCGTGGTCGGTGGCGTCCTGGGCAACACCATCGGCCACGGTGACGGCCGCAAGGCTGCCACGGTAGCCGGCGCGGTGGCCGGCGGCGCCGTCGGCAACGCCGCCAGCCGCGGTCCGGATGGCAGCTACACCAGTACCCAGACCACCTGCCGCGATGTACGCGCCGTATCCGAGCAGCGCCGCATCATGGGTTACGACGTCGAATACCGTTATCGCGGCGAGGTCTACAACTCGCGGCTGGCCTACGACCCGGGCGAGCGCCTCCGGGTCCGCGTCTCGGTCTCCCCGGCCGATTGACCCCTGGTAGAAGAAGCCGCCCCCGGGCGGCTTCTTTCTTCTTGCGCATCGCACCAAACCCGGTCATGATTACCGTTCACCTTCCGGAATTTCCATGTCCGCAGCCGTCTATACCGCCGAAGTCCTTACCAGCGCCCGCATGGCAGCCGGGATGACTTCGCGTGCTCGTCGACCGCTGATCGGACATGGCGCCGGGTAGGCTGTCGCACGCGTTCCAAGCGTATCGATGAGTAAACCCGGCCACCGCGCCGGGTTTTTTTGTTTTCGTCCCGAGCTTTGACCTTTCCTGGAACCCTCAGATGACCGTCCGCCATTTTCTCACCACGCAGGATTACAGCCGCGCCGAGATCGACGCGCTGCTCGACCAGGCGGCTGCCTTCAAGCGCAGCAAGCAAGGCCGGCAGATGGCGGGAAAGTCCATCGCCCTGATGTTCTTCAACCCTTCCATGCGCACCCGCACCAGCTTCGAGCTGGGCGCCTTCCAGCTGGGCGGGCACGCCATCGTGCTCGCGCCGGGCAAGGATGCCTGGCCGATTGAGTTCGAGGTGGGCACGGTGATGGATGGCGATACCGAAGAGCACATCGCGGAGGTTGCCCGCGTGCTTTCGCGCTACGTGGACATGATCGCCGTGCGCGCCTTCCCGAAGTTCATCGACTGGAACGAAGACCGCAAAGACAAGGTGATCGCCGCGTTCGCCAGGCATGCCACGGTGCCGGTGGTGAACATGGAGACCATCACCCATCCTTGCCAGGAACTGGCCCACGCCATGGCCATGCGCGAGCACCTGGGTGATCTTTCGAAAAAGAAATACGTACTCACCTGGACCTACCACCCCAAGCCGCTCAATACGGCGGTGGCGAACTCGGCGCTGCTGATCGCCACCAAGATGGGCATGGACGTCACCCTGCTGTGTCCCACACCCGATTACATCCTGGACGAACGCTACATGGCCTACGGCCGCGAGAACGCCCAGGCCAACGGTGGTTCGCTGCGCGTGTCGCACGACATCGAAGAGGCCTATACCGGCGCGCACGTCGTGTACGCCAAGAGCTGGGGCGCGATCCCGTTCTTCGGCCGTTGGGATGAAGAAAAACCCATCCGTGATGCCAACAGGCATTTCATCGTGGACGAAGCAAAGATGGCGCTGACCGACGACGGGCTGTTCAGCCATTGCCTGCCGCTGCGCAGGAATGTCAAGGCGACGGACGCAGTGATGGATTCGCCCGCCTGCATTGCCATCGATGAGGCCGAGAACCGCCTGCACGTGCAGAAGGCCGTGATGGCCTCGTTGCTGGCCGGGCACTGACGGCGGTATGTATACGCCCGCCGCCTTCGCCGAAAGCCGCACTGATGTCGTGCACGCCCTGGTGCGTGCGCATCCGTTCGCCACGGTGATCGTGCAGGGCGATGGCGGCTCCGTCGTCAACCACCTGCCGATGGAGTGGGTGGATGGCAACCTGCATGGCCACGTGGCCCGCGGCAACGAATTGGCATCGTTCGACGGCGCCACGGTGCTGGCGATCTTCCACGGGCCCGATGGCTATATCAGCCCGAACTGGTACCCCAGCAAGCACGAGACCGGCCGCGAGGTTCCCACCTGGAATTACGCCGTGGCCCATGTGCATGGGCGGCTGCGCGTGACGCAGGATAGAACCTGGCTGCGCGGCTTGCTCGAACGGCTAACCGACCGCTTCGAGGCCAGCGAACCCGCCCCGTGGCACGTGCACGATGCGCCGGCCGACCACGTTGAAAAAATGCTCGGTGCGATCAGCGGCATCGAGATACTCATCGAGCGTGTCGAGGCGAAATACAAATTGAACCAGAACCATCCGCCGGCCAACCGTGCTGGTGTCGTCGCCGGGCTGCGCCGGCGCGGTGCACCCGGTGACGCCGCACTCGCCGACCTCATGACCTCCCACGTTTGAAGAACCAAAATTCCCAGGACACATACTTACCCATGAGCAAAGACATCGTTCTCGCCTTCTCCGGCGGCCTCGACACCAGCTTCTGCGTGCCTTACCTGCAGGAGCGTGGCTGGGCCGTGCACACCGTGTTCGCCGATACCGGCGGCGTCGATGCCGAGGAACGCGCTTTCATCGAAGAGCGCGCCGCGGAGCTCAAGGTGGCCAGCCACCGCACCGTCGATGGCGGTCCGGCGATCTGGGAAGGCTTCGTCAAGCCGTTTGTGCACGCCGGCGAGGGCTACCAGGGCCAGTACCCGCTGCTGGTGTCCGATCGTTACCTGATCGTCGATGCGGCCATTGCCCGCGCGAAGGAACTGGGCACGCGCGCCATCGCCCACGGCTGTACCGGCATGGGTAACGACCAGGTCCGCTTCGACCTCGCCGTGAAGGCACTGGGCGACTACGAGATCGTCGCCCCGATCCGCGAAATCCAGAAGGAACACACGCAGACGCGTGCCTACGAACAGGCGTACCTGGAAGAACGCGGCTTCGAAGTGCGCGCCAAGCAGAAGAGCTACACCATCAACGAGAACCTGCTTGGCGTCACGCTTTCCGGCGGCGAAATCGACCACTGGAAGGAACCGGGCGAGGGCGCCCGTGGCTGGTGCAAGCCGCGCGCCGAATGGCCTGCCGAAGCGCTGAAGGTGACGATCGGCTTCGAGAAGGGCGAGGCGGTTTCCATCGACGGGGAAAAACTCCCCGGCGCCAGGCTGCTGGCAAAGTTGAATGCGCTGTTCGCCCCATACGGTGTGGGCCGTGGCATGTACACCGGCGACACGACGATCGGCCTGAAGGGTCGCATCGTGTATGAAGCACCGGGCCTGATCAGCCTTCTCGCCGCGCATCGCGCGCTGGAGGAAGCCGTACTGACCAAGCAGCAGAACCGCTTCAAGCCGGAGGTCGCCCGCAAGTGGGTGGAAGTGGTGTACGAAGGTTTCTTCCACGACCCGGTCAAGACGGATCTCGAAGCGTACCTCACCTCCAGCCAGGCCTGCGTGACCGGTGAAGTGGTGCTGCGCACGGAAGGTGCCCAGGTGACCGCCGTGGAAATCCGCTCGCCGCATATCCTCAACGCCAAGGGTGCCACCTATGCGCAGTCGGCCGACTGGGGCGTGGCCGAGGCCGAAGGCTTCATCAAGCTCTTCGGCATGAGCTCTACCCTCTGGGCTGAAGTGAACCGATGAGTACCGCTGAACCCACCATCGACGGGGCGGCCCTGCTCAAGGCAACGCTTGCGCACCTGGGCGCGCTGGTCAGCCATGACACGCGCAATCCGCCGCGCGAGATCGGCACCGGCGGGATATTCGACTACCTGCGCGACCAGCTGCAGGGTTTCGACGTCTCGGTGACCGACTACGGCGCGGGCGCGGTCACCTTGTTCGCCACGCGGGGAAACCCGAAGTACCTGTTCAATGTGCATCTGGACACCGTGCCTGATTCGCCGCACTGGACTCAGGACCCACACACCTTGACGGTGACCGAAGACCGCGCCATCGGTCTGGGTGCCTGCGACATCAAGGGTGCCGCGGCGGCCTTGGTGGCCGTGGCCCAGGCATCGAAGGGCGACATGGCTATCCTGCTGTCCACGGATGAAGAAGCCAACGATGCACGCTGTATCGACGGCTTCCTGAAAACCCATCCCCGTTACGAAGCGGTGATCGTCGCCGAGCCCACCCGCGGCGAGGCCGTGCTGGCGCACCGTGGCATCCACTCGGTGCAGATGCGATTCAAGGGCCAGGCAGGGCACGCCTCGGGCGACCAGCGCCCTTCCGACAGTGCCTTGCACCAGGCCATTCGCTGGGGAGCCGCCGCGCTGGATTTCCAGCAGGCACAGTCGCACGAGCGCTTCGGTGGCTTGACGGGCCTGCGTTTCAACATCGGCAAGGTCGAAGGTGGCATCAAGGCCAACATGATTGCCCCCACCGGCGACATCCGCTTCGGTTTCCGTCCCCTGCCGTCGATGGATGCCGACCGCATGCTTGAGACCTTC
This sequence comes from Pinirhizobacter sp., assembly GCF_036499745.1. Taxonomy (NCBI): domain Bacteria; kingdom Pseudomonadati; phylum Pseudomonadota; class Gammaproteobacteria; order Lysobacterales; family Rhodanobacteraceae; genus Pinirhizobacter; species Pinirhizobacter sp. The sequence continues at coordinate 87,412 of NZ_DASYDG010000030.1, read as the reverse complement.
CGCACCCTGGTCGAGCCCCAGCCCGTGGAATACGGCGAGACCTTCCGTGGCGATTCGCTTCCTGCCGGCGACACGGCCACCGCCGAAGCCCGCCGCCTGGCTGCGCGCGACATCGCCGATGAACTAGGCATCCCCGTGGGCAACGCCGTGGACTTCTGGACGGAAGCGGCGCTCTTCTCCGCGGCCGGCTTCATCTCGTTCGTCTACGGTCCCGGGGACATCGCCCAGGCGCATACCGCCAATGAGTGGGTCGCCCTTGCCCAACTGGAAGACTACGCCCGCACCATCTACAGGATCGTGGACAGTGGAAACGCATAAGCACACGCGAAAAACCATTGTGCGCCTGCTCTCGAGCATGGGCAGCGCACGGGAAATCCAGCAGTACCTGAAGCGCTTCTCGCAGCTCGACGCCAGTCGCTTCGCGGTGGTGAAGGTCGGCGGCGCGGTGCTGCGCGATGACTTGCCCGCGCTCACCTCATCGCTGGCCTTCCTGCAGCAGGTAGGCCTGACACCCATCGTGCTGCACGGTGCCGGCCCGCAGCTGGACGAAGAACTCGCAGCCGCGGGCATCGTCAAACAGACCGTCGGCGGCCTGCGCGTTACCTCGCCTGAGGCTTTGGCCATCGTACGCCGCGTGTTCCAGGCCCAGAACCTGCGGCTGGTGGAAGCGCTGCAGCAGTCAGACACGCGTGCCACCTCGGTGCCGTCGGGTGTGTTCGCCTCGGACTTCCTTGACCGGGAAACCTACGGACTGGTCGGCAAGGTGCGCGAAATCAACCTGGCGCCGATCGAGGCGAGCCTGCGCGCCGGCTCCATCCCGGTGATCGCCAGCCTGGGCGAAACCGACAGTGGGCAGATACTTAATATCAACGCCGACTTCGCCGCCAACGAGCTGGTGCGCGTGCTGCAGCCCTACAAGATCGTGTTCCTTACCGGCACCGGAGGCCTGCTTGATGGCGAGGGCAGGATCATCGACTCGATCAACCTTTCCACCGAGTACGAGGCGCTGCTGAAGCAACCCTGGCTGCATTCGGGCATGCGTCTGAAGATCGAGCAGATCAAGGATCTGCTCGATGGCCTGCCGTTGACCTCCAGCGTGTCGATCACCCAGCCCTCGGAACTGGCCAAGGAACTGTTCACCCACAAGGGCTCGGGCACGCTCGTGCGTCGTGGCGAGCGCGTGCTGAAGTTCGAATCGTGGCAGGGCGTGGACCTTGACCGCATGCGGAGCCTTGTGGAGTCGAGCTTCGGCCGTGCGGTAGTGGAGGACTACTTCCAGCGCACCAGGCCATTTCGCATCTACGTGAGCGAGAACTACCGCGCCGCGATGATCCTGACCAACGAAGACGGCTATGCCTACCTCGACAAGTTCGCTGTGCTCGACGATGCCCAGGGTGAAGGCCTGGGGCGTGCCGTATGGCAGGTGATGCGCGATGAAAACCCCCGCCTGTTCTGGCGTTCGCGCCATGGCAACGCCATCAATCATTTCTATTACGCCGAATCCGACGGCTGCTACAAGCAGGACCGCTGGAAGGTGTTCTGGTATGGCATGCAGGATTTCGGTGATATCGAACGCTGCGTGACGCATTGCGCCACGCGGCCTGCCACCCTGGTGGAAGCATGACGGCAAAACATATTGGCATCGTCGGCGCCCGCGGGCACACGGGCGCGGAATTGATCCGCCTGGTTCAGGCGCATCCGGGCATGGAACTTGCCTTTGTGTCTTCGCGCGAGCTCGCTGGGCAGCGCGTGGCCGACCACGTCGACGGTTTTACCGGTGAACTTCGCTACGAGAGCCTGGATGCTGCAGGCGTGGCGGCGAAAGGCGCCGACGCCGTGGTGCTGGCCTTGCCCAACGGCAAGGCGGCGCCCTACGTCGAGGCTCTGGACGCGACCAAGCCCGACACGGTGATCGTGGATCTCTCCGCCGACTACCGCTTCAACGAGGCATGGTATTACGGCTTGCCGGAATTGACCCGAGGGCGCTGGCGAGGCCAGAGGAAGGTAAGCAACCCCGGTTGTTATGCCACGGCCATCCAGCTGTCGATCGAGCCGCTGAAGGATCTCCTGGCGGCGCCGCCGGTGTCTTTCGGCGTGTCGGGCTATTCCGGTGCCGGCACGACGCCTTCGGACAAGAATGATCCGGAAAAACTCCGCGACAACCTGATGCCGTACTCGCTCACCGGCCACACGCACGAACGGGAAGCCAGCCGCCACCTTGGCGTGCCGGTGGAATTCCTGCCTCACGTGGCGCCGCATTTCCGCGGGCTTACCGTCACCACCAATATCTACCTGGTGCGCCCGGTGAAGCTCGAAGACATCACCACGCGCTTCCGCCAGCGCTATGCCGGGGAGCCTTTGGTGAAGGTGCTCGATGAAGCGCCGTGGGTAAGCCGCATTGCCCATAAGCATCATGCCGAGGTGGGCGGGTTCACCGTGTCCAACGACGGCAAGCGCGTGGTAGTGGTGGCAACGCTGGATAACCTCCTGAAAGGCGCGGCCACCCAGGCCATGCAGAATTTAAACCAGGTACTCGGGTTCGACGAGTTCACCGCCATTCCCAAGGACTAGCCACCATGGCCCAACCCCTGTGGCAAAAATCCGACAGCAAGGTGGACGCGAGGATCATGAAATTCCTTGCCGGCGCCGATGTCGTGCTGGACCGTGAATTCTTCCTGCACGATATCCAGGCCAGCCAGGCTCACGTACAGGGCCTGGCCCGCATCGGCGTGGTCAGCGATGAGGAAGCTGTCGCCATTGCGCGCGAGCTTGACCTTCTGGCGGATGATTTCCGCAGCGGCGGCTTCGTACTGGATGATCGCTTCGAAGACGGCCATTCGGCGATCGAAGCCCGGCTGACCGAGCGCCTGGGCGACGCGGGCCGGCGCGTGCACACCGGACGCAGCCGCAACGACCAGATCCTTGTGGCAACACGGCTTTGGCTGAAGGATCAGCTCGCTCACCTGGCGGCGCTCAACCTGGCGATCGCCCGCACCTGTCTTGACCGTGCCGCCGCCGAGAGCCTGCCGCTGCCCGGTTACACCCATCTGCAGCGGGCGGTGGTGTCGTCCACCGCCATGTGGTTTGCCGGTTTCGCCGAAGGCTTCATCGACAACGCCACCCGTGCGCGCGACACCGCTGCGTGGATCGATGCCAACCCGCTCGGCACCGCGGCGGGCTACGGCGTGAACCTGCCGCTTGATCGCCAGTACACCACCGCGGCGCTCGGTTTCGGCCGCATGCAGGTGTCGCCGATCTATGCGCAGCTGTCACGTGGCAAGTTCGAGATGGCCGCACTGGAGGCAATGACATCCGCGCTACTGGACCTGCGTCGCCTGGCCTGGGACCTTTCGCTCTTCACCACGGCCGAGTTCGACTTCGTCTCCCTTCCCGGGGAATACACCACCGGCTCGTCGATCATGCCCAACAAGCGGAACCCGGATGTCGTGGAGCTGCTGCGCGCCAGCTACGCTACCGTGGCCGCGGCGCGCACCGAGATCGAGCAGTTGCTGTCGCTGCCCTCGGGCTACCAGCGCGACCTGCAGTTCTCCAAGGGCTCGTTGTTCCACGGTTTCACCCATGGACTATCTGCACTGGAGCTCGTGCCCGACATGCTGGCCCGCATGACATGGAAGGCCGAACGCATGCGCGCGGCGATCGAACCTGCGATGTATGCCACCGACGTCGCCATCGAGCAGGCCGCCGCCGGGGTGCCTTTCCGCGATGCTTACCGCGCTGCTGCAGAGACCGCAGCTTCGGCAGGCGAGGGCAGGAGCCCTGAATCGAGTCTCGCCGCGCGCGTGTCGCCCGGCGCGGGACATGCGTTGGGACTGGACGAACTGCGAGCCCGCCTCGACGCGCTGGCGGGCTAGGCGGCCATGAAACCTGCCTTCAGCGAACGCGCATTGCCACCCTGGCGCCGCGCCGTGCTGAAGGTCGGCAGCAGCCTGCTGGCGGCACCTGACGGGGGCCTTACGCCCAGGCACGCGCTGGGCCTGGCCCATTTCGTCTCCGCCTGCCATGCGCTGGGACGCGACGTGGTGATCGTGTCTTCCGGGGCCGTAGCTGCAGGTCGCGTCGTGGCTGGCAAGACCGTGGGCGAACACGTGCCCCTGGCCGCGCGCCAGGCATTGGCGGCGCTTGGCCAGGCGCCGTTGATGGCGCTGTGGCAGCGTTTCTTCGATCGTCCGGTGGCCCAGGTGCTGTTGACCCACGACGACCTGCGCAATCGACGCCGCTATCTCAACGCCCGCGCCACGCTTACCGAACTGCTGGCCATCGGGGCACTGCCGGTAGTGAACGAGAACGACACCGTGGCAGTGGAAGAATTGAAGCTCGGCGACAACGACAACCTGGCCGCCACCGTGGCCGCGCTGGTGGACGCCGACCTGCTGTTGATCGCCACCGACATCGGTGGCCTGTATTCCCACCATCCGCGCGATCCGGGCGCACAGCCGGTGGACGACGTGACGGCGATCACCGTTGACATCCTGCGCATGGCCGGCGATGCAGGGTCGGCTGCGGGTACCGGCGGCATGGTGACCAAGCTGCAGGCGGCGCAGAAGGCGGCCAGCGCCGGCATCGCCACCATCCTCTTCGACGGCAGCGACGCCGATACCGTTCGCCTGTTGGCCCAGCAACGGTTCCGCGGCACGTGGCTGCACGCTGCCGGCGGGCGCCTGGCGGCACGTAAATACTGGCTGCGCCACGCGCCTGCCGTGGAAGGCGGCATCGACGTGGACCCAGGCGCCGCCGCGGCGATCAGTGGACGCGGTGCTTCGCTTCTGCCAGGTGGCATTGCCTCGGTGCGCGGGGAATTCAGCCGTGGCGACATGGTGGACATCCATCACAATGGCCAGCGCATCGCCCGCGGGATCACGCAGTACGCAGCCACCGACATCCGTCGCATCGCCGGCCGGCATACCCGTGATATCGACGGCGTGCTCGGCTATAGCTATGGCGAATCCGTGGTGCATCGCGACGACATGGTGATGGCGAAGGAGATCGCATGAAGAGTGCCGGCGAACAGGCATTGGCGTGCCGGGATGCCTCGGCGGCGGTCGCCGCGCTGGACGGCGATGCGCGACGCCGGCTGTTGCACGCCATGGCCGATACGCTCGTGGCTGCAAGCGCGGACATACTGGCAGCGAATGCGCTCGACACCGAAGCCGCGCAAGCTCGGGGCATGGCAGCGGCCATGCTGGACCGCCTGCGCCTGGATGACGCCCGCATACAGTCCATGGCCCAAGGCGTCCGCGAAGTGGCTACGTTGCCCGACCCCGTCGGCGTAGTGACGCGCCGCGAGACCCGGCCCAACGGCATCGTGGTGGAGCGCGTGCGCGTACCGCTTGGCACCATCGCGATGATCTACGAGGCCCGCCCCAACGTCACCGCCGATGCCGCCGCGCTGTGCCTGATGGCGGGCAACGGCGTGGTGCTGCGGGGCGGCTCGGAAGCAGCGCATTCGAATGCGGCCATCGCCTGTGCGATCGCCGTGGCGCTGGAAGCCCATGGCGTGCCCGGCGCCGCCGTGAGCGTAGTAGAAGACCTCTCCCGCGAAGCCATGGTGCAGCTGCTACAACTCACCGACATCATCGACCTTGCCATTCCCCGCGGTGGTGAAGGCCTGATCCGCTTCGTCGCCGAGCACGCCCGCGTGCCGGTAATCAAGCACTACAAGGGCGTGTGCCACCTGTACGTGGACAGCGCCGCTGACCTCGATCTTGCGCTGCGCCTGCTAGTGGACGGCAAGGCAAGTCGGCCTGGCGTATGCAATGCGCTGGAAACGCTGTTGGTGCATGCCGACGTGGCCGGCCAGTTCCTGCCCCGGGCCGTGGCCGCGTTGCCACAGGTTGAATGGCGAGGCTGCGACCGATCACGCGCCATCACCGCCATGGCCGGCGCTACCGACGACGACTACGCCGCCGAATTCCTTGATCTGATCATCGCGGTGCGTGTGGTCGACAACCTGGACGACGCCATTGCACACATCCGTCGCTTCGGCTCCGACCACACCGAGGTGATCGCCACGCGTGACGCCGCTACGGCCAATCGTTTCGTCGCGGCCCTGCGCTCAGCCGTGGTGATGGTCAACGCCTCATCGCGCTTCAGCGACGGCGGCGAGCTGGGCCTGGGCGCCGAGATCGGCATCTCCACCACCCGTTTGCATGCCTATGGACCGATGGGTGCAGAGTCGCTCACGATCGAGCGTTTCGTGGTGCGCGGGGAGGGGCAGGTGCGTCATCCGCTAGCGTAAGCGGGGTACCCAGCAGCAACGCCAGGTGGTCCACGAACTGCCGCACCCTCGCCAGGATATGCCGGTCGAAGGGAAAAGCGCGTGGTCGCCCACGCGGATGGCGAGGTCGTAGCCCTCGTCGATCAGGTTCCGACAGAAAAGAGGTGGGTCATGAAGAAGATGGCAGGCAAGGGGACCAGCGACATCGTACGCAAACCGTTGTTGTCGGCATCGCTGGCGGCGGGAACCCGGGTGGGCAGGGTAGAGGTCAAGGAAATCACGCTGGTCGAAGGGCAACCTACAGGGCGCCACCGGCACCCGGCTCCCGTCATCTGCTATGTGGTCAAGGGCACTATCCTATTCCAGGTGCAGGGCCAGGAAGCGCGGCATTACCCCGCGGGTTCTGCCATCTTCGAACCAGCCGATACCGTGATCGAACACTTCGACCCGGTGGATGGTCCGGCGACCTTCGTCGCTAATTACCTGCTGGAGGAAGAGAGCCAGCCGTTGATCCAGATGCTCCCGGTCGGGGGAAACTAGGTCTCGTCCACCATGGCGTGAACTGGACACCCGGCGTACCAAGCTGGCGGGAAGGGTTTGCGATGGAGTTCGATTTATCGTGAGATCCTGCGCGCTTGCCGCGCGGCGAGGCCTTGCGCGACACTCGTTCCTGATCAAGGGAATAAGGGCAGGGAATGAGGAACACATCCGCGCGCCGGATTGACGTCAAGCAACCATGAGCAAGGCGCCCAGGCTCGCGCTTTCGGCTCTTCTCCTTGTACTGACGACGGCAAGGGTGGCCGCTCATGAACCGGTAGCGATAACGACCCCTGATGGCGGCGATCCCGCCGCACGACCAGGGGACGATTTCTACCGTTATGCCAACGGCCATTGGCTCGACACGACGTCCATGCCGCACGACCACACCGACGTGGGCACGCTTCAGGACATGATTGACAGGACGACCGCGCAATTGCATGAACTGATGCAGGCGGAGGCCGCAGTCGCAGTTCACCAGCCTGCCAATGCCGCCGAAAAAGTAGGTGCGTACTATCGCGCCTACCTCAACCAGACAAAACGCGATGCTTTGGGTTGGCAACCCATCAAGCCATTGCTCGACGGCGTGCGCCAGGCAACCACGAAAGACGCACAGGCGGCTTTGATGGGACGCGCGCCGATGAGTTTCGAGGGATCGCTGTTCGGGCTCACCGTGGATGTTGACCATCGCGACCCGACACATGCGGCTGTGTTCTTGAGCCTTTCCGGCACCGCGCTGCCTGATCGCGCTTATTATCTCGACAAACGGTTCGCCGCACAGCGCTCGGCCTATCGCACATACCTTGCCGCATCGCTCGCGCGCATCGGCTGGCCGGCGCCAGAGGACTCAGCTCGCCGCGTCCTTACCTTCGAAACGGCGCTGGCCAGGGCCAGTTGGAACCAGGCGCAGCAGCGCGATGTACTGTCAACGAACAACCCAGTGACACCCGCCGACCTTGAACGCCTGGCGCCGGGGTTTCCGTGGCGGCACTTCCTCCAGGCCTCTGGCGTTCCCGGCGACGCCCACCTGGTGGTAGTGGAGAAGGCTGCGTTTCCGAACGTCGCCAAACTGTTCGCTTCAACACCATTGTCCACTATCGAAGCCTGGCAGGCCGCACGGATCCTGGATCACGCATCACCGTTGTTGTCCAGCGACTTCACCGACGCATGGTTCCGCTTCCGGGGAACGGCGCTAGCCGGACAATCGGCACCACCAGATCCCTGGCGGCTCGCCGTCCAGGCCATTGCGGGCAGTGGCTGCCCCGGTGATCCATCCGTGTGCTTCGGAAGCCTGCGCTGGAGCGTCGGGCAACTCTATGTAGCGAAGTATTTCCCGGCATCCTCGCGTGACAGCGTGCGGGCGATGATCCAGGAGCTACGCGATGCCTACCGTGATCGCATCGGCAAGCTGGCATGGATGTCGCCCGGAACACGGGCCGAAGCCCTGCGAAAACTCGACGCCTACACAGTGAACATCGGATACCCCGGTCATTGGCGCCAGGACGCCCCCGATGTGATTCGTGACGACGACCTGGTCGGCGACGTCTTGCGGTCCGCAGCCGTCGACTGGCACTACGAGTTGGGTCGGCTCACTCGACCAGTAGACCCCACCGAATGGGACGAGGCCCCGCAGACGGTGGATGCAAACAATGGCGAGGCGTTGAATATCGAGTTCCCGGCGGCGTTACTGCAGCCACCGCTCTTTGAACCGAAAGGCGATGCGGCTGGGAACTATGGCGCACTCGGCTCATTCATCGGCCACGAATGGACACACGGCTTCGATGACGACGGCCGCCACATGGACGCGGCCAACCGCCTCCGCGACTGGTGGGGCAGGGCCGACGGCCGCGCATTTGCCCAGCGTGCCGCAGCGCTCGGCAGACAATACGCCGCCACGGAACCGGTGCCCGGCATGCACATCGATGCCGACCAGACCATGGGCGAGAATATCGCCGATCTCGGCGGTGTTACCCTGGCCCTGGACGCGTATCACCGCGCTTTGGCGGGCAAGGCAGCGCCCACGCTGGACGGCTTTACCGGCGACCAGCGATTCTTCCTTGCGTGGGCTCGCTTGTGGCGTGGCAAGAAGACACCGGAGGAACTACGCAACCAGGTAACGGACGATGTGCACTCACCCTATCCGGAGCGCGTAAATATCCCCTTCCGGAATATCGATGCCTGGTACGAGGCTTTCGGGGTGAAGGCCGGCGATCGCTTGTATCTGGCGCCCGCGGCGCGGGTGCGCATTTGGTAGGTAAACGGGGGTCTGAAATACCTTCTGCCCAGGAAACTCCATGACTGAACACAAGATCTCAACCCTCGTCTCGGCGGCCATGTTGCTCGTCACCGGCATTTCGGCATCACGAGCTGCAGAAGCGGTGCCGCCCGCGTTGAACCCACCCGGCGGATACACCGTCGCTTTCAAGGCTGAAGCGAGGGGCGTTCAGATCTATACCAGTAAGGCTGCCGCCGGCGCGTCTCCCCAATGGACACTCGAGGCGCCCCTGGCAGAGTTGAAGGGGGCCGGCCATGTGATCCATCACTATGCTGGACCGTCCTGGGAAGCCGTCGACGGCAGCAAGATTTCACGTGACACCAGTACGCAGGTTGTAACCGTGCCTGCGAAGCAGGCTTCCAACGATATTCCCTGGCTCTTAGTAAAAGTCGTGGCCGACCCCGCGCCCGGGGTATTGGGCAAGGTCGAATATGTTCAACGGATATCGACGCACGGCGGAGCGGCGCCCGCCAAGCCACCGGTCCGGGCCGGTACGAAAGTGGGCGTGCCCTATACCGCGACCTACGTGTTCTACGCCAAGCCAGGCTGACAGCCTTGAAGATGATCCTGGGATAATCAAGGGTAGGCATGGACACGTTCGAGCTGGTCCGACATGGCGTCACACGTCGGCAGTTCCTTACCCTTGCCGCCGGGACTACCGCGGCCGTCGTCATCCCGTTCCTGCCTGCCTATGCCGCGGTGCCGCGGGGCGATCTTGTTCCCGGAAACCTGAAGACGGAGTCTGCTTGCAATCCTCTTGGTGTCGACGTGCCGGGGCCGCGGTTGAGTTGGCAACTCTCCTCCCGGGAACGCGGCGCTCGCCAGGGTGCCTATCGCGTCCTCGTTGCCACGTCGCAAATCCAGTTGGCGCAAGACCGGGCCGACGTGTGGGACAGTGGCCGGGTGAACTCGGCATCCTCGGTCGACATCGACTATGCCGGACCACCATTGCAGGCTCGCCAGCGTTACTACTGGAAGGTGCAGGTCTGGAACCAGGACGGGCGTCGCTCGGCCTGGAGCGATCCGGCCGGATGGGAGATGGGGCTGATGTCGCCCGACGACTGGACGGGGCGCTGGATCGGGCGCGGCGCCCAGGAGGCGTCGGCGGGCGAATCTCCCGCACCGCTACTGCGCCGCGAGTTCACGCTGGATAAGCCGGTCCGGCACGCTCGAGTCTATGTGGCGGGTGTCGGTTATCACGAGCTCGAACTCAACGGCCAACGAGTGGGTGACCACGTGCTCGATCCGGCATGCACTGATTACGACAAGCGCGTGCTGTATGTAACGCACGACGTTACCGACATGCTCAAACCAGGACGTAACGCGCTCGGTGCCGAGCTGGGGCGCGGTTTCTTCGGGTTGCGGACGTCGACGGCATGGGCGTGGACGAAGGCAGCCTGGCATGGCGATCCACGGCTGCTGCTGCAACTGGAAGTTACCTATATCGACGGCACGCGCCTGGTGGTGGCAACCGACATGGATTGGCGGACAACCGATGGTCCAACCCGCTTCGATTCCCTCTACGCCGGCGAGACGTACGATGCACGCGCCGTGCAGCCAGGGTGGTCGCAACTGGATTTCCATGACGACAACTGGCTCCCGGTGATGGCAATGGATCCGCCCAGGGGGCGGCTGGTTGCGCAATCGATGGAGCCGATCCGTGAGCTTGAGACTGTGGATGCCGTTTCGATCTCCGAGCCGCGGCCCGGCGTGTACGTCTTCGACATGGGTCGCACACTGGGTGGTTGGGCCCACTTGCGCGTCGACGGTGAGCGCGGCGCCCGCATCATCCTCAAGTACGCGCAACAACTGAAGGCCGATGGCACTGTCAACCTGGACCAGGGTTACGTGCACGGCGGGCGGTTCCAGACCGACGAATACGTGCTGCGAGGGGGCGGCATCGAGACCTGGCACGCGCGCTTCAGTCACAAGAGCTTCCGCTATATCGAGGTCACTGGCCTGGATCATGCGCCCGGGCTGGCCATGTTACGCGGGCAGGAAGTGCGATCGTCGGTTCGAGCCACGGGTGGATTCTCCTCATCCAGTTATCTGTACAACCAGATTCACGCGATGGTGAATCGAAGCGTTGGGCACCACTTGCTCGGCATCCCCGCGGTGGATGTGATGTATGAAAAAATCGGCTGGACGGCGGATGCGCAACTCAACACGCCGTCGATGGCCATCAACTACGACACCCATCGCTTCCTGGCCAAGTGGCTGGATGACTTCGCCGACAGTCAAACAACCGAAGGTGGCATTCCCCTGATCGTGCCCAGTGGCGGCTGGGGATATGACGCGCAAGGACCTGAGTGGAAGGCAGCCTACCCGATCGTGATGTGGGAGCTGTATCGCCGGTTCGGCGATCGTCGCGCGCTTGCCGACCACTACGATGGCGTGCGCCGCTACGTCGAATGGGAAATGGGCAGGCTCGATCCTTCGGGACTGGCCACGACCGACCTCGGCGATTGGCTGGCGCCGGGCGGATACACACAGCCACCGGAGGATTCGCGGCTAACGGCTACCGCCTACCTCTACCGTGATTTGCAGATCCTGGCTTCATCCGCGGCCGTGCTCGGACGGGCAGCTGATATTCCTGGCCTTAAGAAACAGGCTTCGGAACTTCGCGAGCGTTTCAACATCACCTTCCTCGACCGCAACCGCGGCATCTATCGAACTCGCACCGACCCGGGCTACCGGCAATGTTCCAACGCGATCGCCCTGGCATTCGGGCTGGCGCCGCCGGAGTTCGGGCAGCGCGTGGCCGATCAACTCGCCGCCGACGTCCGCGCGCGCGGTGACCACTTGAACACCGGTGCGCTGGGCACGGCTGTGCTGCTGCCGGTGCTGACCGACGCTGGCTACGTCGACGTCGCCCACGCCATCGCTGGACAGCGCACGTTTCCAAGCTGGGGCTTCTGGCTTGCCAACGGAGCGGACACATTGTGGGAAACCTGGGAGTTGCAACAAACCGGGCAGGGGCGGCCACCGTCCCACGACCACTACCTTTTTGGTTCGATCGACCCATGGTTTTACGAGCAGATCGCAGGCATCACACCAGCGGCGCCAGCCTACGAGCGAATCGGTATCGAGCCCTTTATCGATGGACCGCTTCAATGGGCGTCGGCCTGGATGGATACGGTGCGCGGGCGCGTTACCGTACATTGGAAGAAGATTCCTGAAGGTGGGTTGGAGCTGACGGTCGACATCCCCGCCAATGCCACGGCCGACATTCGCCTGCCCGTCAAGGCGGGGGATACGGTACTTGAGGGTGGCCTGCCGCCGGTGAAGGAACGGGGGATCGAGCCCCTGGGCGGATCGGCCTATCGAGTCGGCTCGGGGCATTATGTATTCACCGCGTCTAGTAACCAGGGCCAACGTGGCGCCGTGGCTGATCCGCGCCAGCATCCAGACAAAACCTAGACGTCCGGCAGATTAGGGTGCGTGGCCTGCCCGCCTTTCCCATTCCTCCAACGAGATATCTGCCCATGAGCTCCCGTGTTGCATCGCGTGGCTCCGTCATGGCCAATGCCATTTACGGGCTTCTCAATCCCATCCCCTTCGGCTTCTTCGTTGCCGCGCTGGTCTTCGACATCACCTATGCCCGCACCGGCGTGGTGCAGTGGGGAAAAGGCGCTGCCTGGCTGATCGTCATCGGACTGTTGTTCGCGGTGATCCCGCGCCTGGTCAACCTGGTGCAGGTCTGGATTACTTCGCGGCGAACCGCCTTGCGAGCCGACCGCCTCGACTTCTGGCTTAATCTTGCAGCCATCGTGGTTGCGATCATCAATGCCTTCGTGCACAGCCGGGATGCCTATGCGGTGATTCCCACCGGCGTGTGGCTTTCAGTGTGCACGGTGATCCTCCTGGCCATCGGCCGCGTCATCATCGCCGCGCAGGCGCCCGCGGGGGATTTCGGTCATGAATAAGCTTGTCTACCGCGGCGTATTGGCCGTTGCGTGCGCGGCCATCCTTGGCGGATGCAGCGGGAAGGCGTCGCTCGATGCCTCGCAGCAGTCGGGCAATGATCCTTCACTACCCAAGGCGAGGAATTTCCTGGTGCCGCCCATGCAGGTACCTGATGGGGTCGGCTGGAAACAGGGCCAGGCGCCGAAGGTGGCAGCGGGGCTGAAGATCGAGAAGATCGCCAGCAACCTTGCCCACCCCCGCCAGCTTTGCCTCCTGCCCAATGGGGATGTCCTGGTGGTGGAATCCAATGGCCCTGGCACGGAGCCTGTAACCACGCCCAAGCAACTGATCGCCGGCATGGTCAAGAACCAGTCGGGAAAGGGGGCGAAGGGTGGCAACAGGATTACCTTGCTGCGCAAGACCAGCGGCAGCGGTGAGTGGGAGAAGCACATATTCATCGAGCACCTGAATTCCCCATTCGGGGTGCAATTGATCGGTGGTTTCCTTTATGTCGCCAACACCGACGGCATCGTGAAATTCCCCTACCAGGCGGGAGAAACCCGGATTACGGTGCCCGGCGAACCGTTCACCGACCTGCCCAGCACCATCAACCACCATTGGACCAAGGCACTGCTGGCGAGCCCTGATGGCAGCAAGCTCTATGTCGGCGTCGGCTCCAACAGCAACATCACCGAGAACGGCATGGACGTGGAATACCGGCGTGCCGATGTGCTCGAGGTGGACGTTGCCACCGGCGGCAGTCGTATCTATGCATCGGGCATTCGTAACCCCACCGGCCTCCAGTGGGAGCCGCAGAGCGGCAAGCTATGGGCCATCGCCAACGAACGCGACGAGATCGGCGCCGACCTGGTACCCGACTACATGACCTCCGTGCAGGAAGGCGCGTTCTACGGCTGGCCCTATAGCTACTATGGCCAGAATGTAGACACGCGGGTGATGCCGCAGCGCCCGGATATGGTCAAGAAGGCGATCAAGCCGGATTACGCGCTCGGTTCGCATGTTGCCGCGCTGGGGCTGTGGTTCTCGCAGAACAATGCCCTGCCGGAGAAATACCACGATGGTGCCTTCGTCAGCGAGCACGGCAGTTGGGATCGCTCGCCGCTGAGCGGCTACGAGGTGGTGTATGTCGCCTTCAAGGATGGCAAGCCCGTGGGCAAGCCCGAGACCGTCGTCAGTGGTTTCCATTCGGATGACGAGTCGCAGCTTTATGGCGCGCCGGTTGGGCTGGCACAGGACAATGAAGGCGCACTGCTGATCGCCGATGATGTGGGTAATACCGTCTGGCGGGTGACGGCTCAATAGCCCGGCGGGTCACCTGAAGCTCGCCGCCGGGACATCGGATAACTCCTGAATTTTTACTTCGGCAACAGCGCCCGCATTTGGTTAGCAGTCCGGCGGTCGCCTATGGCTTCGGCTGCCTTAGCTGCGCCGATAAGTGCGTTGCGTCGGCCGGGCGCCGCCGCCAGGGCCGCCCTATATGCCTCAAGCGCCTCCCGGGGTCGTTGCGTCGCCATGAACAAATCGCCCAGTTGTTCCCGTGCCGGAATGACTGGCCCAGGAGTCATCGAAAGTTTTTCGATGGCGTCCTCCTGGTCAGCTGCCGCCCGGAGCATGTCGATAGCCGGGTCGTAATGCGATTGCGCTGCCAACTGCCAGGCTTTGGCTTCCTTGGTGAGAATCTCAACCTGGTTCACCCAGTAGGTACTTCCAGCGGTAATCAACTGCTCTCGGCAGGCATCGAGTCTCGCGATGTCCAGGTAGGCCGCTTGGGCGTTTCCAGCGCGGGCATGACCAACAGCGCGGGCCCAATAGACAATGGCGGACACTTCCGGCGACGAGGCAGGATGTGGTCGTAGCCCCAGGGCGACGTCCCATTGATGGCCCTCCATGGCGAGACGAACGGGCATGACGGTGGCCGTGTATTCCCTTTTGAACTCGTCGTCGAGCAACGACAGTGACCTGACCAGATCTTCGGCATCAGGACGCTTGTCGCTCTGAAGATAGGCGTAGATGAGGTAATCCATCGCGTGGAGTTCCTCCCCGACGTCATCCTGGCTCTGCGCTGCTGCGCGCGCGGCCATGTTCGATGCGATGGCCTCTTCCCATAGGCCCATCCGTACGAAGATGTGCGATGGCATATGCAGGGCGTGGGGCACGGAAGGGGCGATTTGCGAATACGCGCGCGCCGCGGCCAAAGCACGTGGTGCCAATTCCACGCTGTCATAGGCATGGATGATGTAATGGGCGAGACCAGGGTGGTTTGGAAGATCACGATAGATCGGTTCCAGGATCGCCCCCGCGCGCCTCTGGTTTGCGTACGATTTGTCTTCCGGCGGAGCGGTCCCAATCAGCGAAAGGGAGTAGAACACCTGTGTCTCGACGTCTGCCGGGAAGCGTTTGGCGGCAGCGGCCATCGCTGCTTCGTAGGCCTTGGCCCGGGCAGCGGGCGGTATAAGAATCGCGTTGTGATAATACGCAGCGATGGCAGCGATAAAAAGGCGTTCGCGTTCGGTCCGGACAGGTAAAGTCAACGCTTGCTTGACCGCCGCTTCACCCTTGGCGAGTTCTACCTGGCTCGGTGGGCTCCAAAGCTCGTGGAAATTGGACATCGCGATGCCCCAATGGGCCATGGCACAGGAAGGATCAGCCGCAGTGACATCACCGAAGGCCTTCTCCGAGGCGGTATAGGCAAACGAATGCAGCAAGGCGACAGCGCGCTCAAAATCGCGCTCAACCTTCGGCGCGCACGACGTTGGGAACGTCACCTCGCCGACGTCGGCCACGTTCTCCGGTCCCCCGTGCGATTGCATTTCGTGGGATGAGACCGCAGACGCATAGGAGAGGGTGCTGGCTATCAGCAATGGGATGATTCGATGCATGACTCGGGTCCTTCCGGCAGTGAGTGGTGCCGAATGGTGTTACCCGGGACATGACGCGTCCATCGCAGATGTCTCAAAGTACAGCTTGCCGACGTTGTTGCTGACGCAGTTCACAAAGATATCCAGACGGCTTCCGTTGCATGGGCGCATCTGATCAAACGTCGAATCATCACTTCGATAAAAGCGCTCGCATCTGGCTGGCCGTCCGCGTGTCGGCAACAGCATCGGCCGCCTGGGCTGCGCCGTTAAGCGCCCCGCGTCTACCGGGTGCCGCAGCCAACGCTGTCTGGTATGCCTGAAGTGCTTCCCGGGGTCGATGCGTCGCCAGCAGCAAGTCGCCCAGCTGCTCGCGCGCCGGAACGATCGGCCCCGGCGTCAATGGAAGTTTCTCGATGCCGTCTTCCTGGTCCGCTGCAAGGCGAAGCCCCTCGACGGCCTGGTCGGGATGCGATCGTGCCGCCAGCTGCCAGGCCTTGCTCTCCTTGGCGAGAATATCGACCTGGGTGGCCCAGTAGGTTTTCCCGTCGGCCGCCAATTGCTGCCGGCAGCTTTCGAGTTTCGCTATGTCCTCGTCGGCGGCTTGAGCGTCTCCACTGCGCGCATGGGCAACGGCGCGGGCCCAATAGACAATGGCGGCCACTTCCGGTGCCGAACCCGGCTGTGCTTGGAGCTTCGAGGCAACATCCCATTGACGGCCCTCGATGGCGAGCCGGACCGGCATGGCGGTGGCCGCGTACCCCGCCTTGAAATCGCTCCCAGCCTGCGTGTTCATCATAGACAGTGACTGGACCACGCCTTCGGCTTCAGCGCGTTTGCCGCGCTGAAGATAGGCGTAGGTAAGGTAGTCCATCGCATGCAGTTCCTCACCGAAGTCACCCTGGCTATGCGCCGCGGCACGCGCGGCCACGTTCGATGCGATGGATTCGTCCCATAGGCCCAGTCGCGTAAAGATGTGCGATGGCATGTGCAGGGCGTGCGGTGCGGAAGGTGCGATCTTCGAGTAAGCGCGCGCTGCGGCCAGGCCGCGCGGCGCCAGTTCTGCGCTGTCATAGGCGTGGATCAGGTAGTGGGCAACGCCGGGGTGGTCCGGGTGATCGCGATAGATCGGTTCCAGGATAGCGCCCGCGCGCTTCTGGTTTGCATGCGACTTGTCTTCCGGCGCAGCCGTAGCGATCAGCGACAGGGCGTAGAACACTTGTACCTCGGTGTCGGCCGGATACCGTTTGGCAGCCGTGCCCATCGCCGTTTCATAGGCCTTGGCCCGGACCGGCGCCGGTACATGATCGGCGTCGCGGTAGTACGCAGCGACGGCCGCGATGAAAAGGCGCTCGCGTTCAGTGCGGACGGGCAAACGGTTTGCCTGTTTGACCTCCGCCTCGCCCTTGGCGAGTTCTTCACGGCCCGGTGGGCTCCAAAGTTCGTGGAAATACGACATCGCGATACCCCAGTGCGCCATGGCACAGGAGGGATCGGCCATAGCGACATCCTGGAAGGCCTTTTCGGATGCGGTATAGGCAAAAGAATGAAGCAGGGCGACGGCACGCTCGAAATCATGGGCAACCTTCGGTGCGCACGATGTGGCGAATGTCACCTTGCCAAGCTTCTCCGGTGCCGGATGCGAGTGCATCTCCTGGGATGAAGCGGCCGATGCGTAGACCATCACGCCGGCTATCAGCAGTGGAATGATTCGCTTCATGGCGCTCGGTTCCGGCAGCCGGTGGCCACGATCATAGGCCGATCTGCCGCGCCGGGTCATCCGCTCAGAAAGCGACGCCAAATCTCGACAGAAGGAAATCGATCACCGTGCGCAGCTTCGCCGTAGGGTGGCGATCCTGGGCGTAGACCAGATACATGGGCGAGGGGAGGAGCGACCATTCAGGTAACACCGGCAGGAGCCTGCCTGACGCAAGGTCGTCCGCCAGCACGGCTTCAGGCTGCAGCGCGATGCCCATGCCGTTCAAGGCGGCGATGCGAAGGGTATTGCCCTGGTTGGCGGAAAAGCGGCCCTGCACACCTACCTGGCATGATTCGCCGCCGGGTCCGACAAGACGCCAATGATCGTATCGCCGCCAGTACGAAGGCCCCAGGCAGTCGTGTTCGGCCAGTTCCCGTGGATGCGCAGGCTGGCCTCGCTTGGCCAGGTATGCGGGAGCGGCGGCAAGGATCCGCCGATAAGGCTTAAGGGGGCGTGCGACCAGGCTCGCATCGTCTGGCTCACCGATAAGAACGCCCACGTCGAAGCCATCGTCCAGCAGGTGCGGACGACCGTTGTCGAGCGTCAACTCGATGGTCACTTCCGGATGGTCGGCCATGTACTGGCCAAGCGCCGGCACCAGGCTATGCGTGCCGAAACTGACCGGCGCGGTGAGCCTTAGCAACCCCCGCGGACTCGCCTGCAATTCCGAGGCGCTCAATTCCGCGTATTCGATGCTGGCCAGGGCCTGTTTGCATCGCTCGTAGTAAAGCCTTCCCACATCGGAGAGTGTTTGCCGGCGCGTCGTGCGATGCAGTACGCGCGCGCCCAGGCGCGCTTCGATGTCACGGATATGCTTGGCGACCATGGTGGACGACACGCCGCAGGCATCCGCGGCGGCGCTGAAACTGCCAAGGTCCACCACCCGCACGAACATCTCCATGCTGGCAAGCTTGTTCACACTTAAAACCCAGGGGTTCTGAATTGGTGAAAATATGCCATGTTTATCCGCCGACCGTCCACGTGCATCATGGCCACTTGACCCCTGGCGACTGGAAGGACGTGGAATGAACGATGCCGATGCCCCTTACCACGCACACGTCTATTACGTGCCCGGACAGCGCGACCAGGCCGATGCATTGCGCGTTCGCCTGATCGCGATGAAGCAATCGGGTGACATACCTACCCTTCTGTTTGTCGGCCAATTGCGCGATGGGAAGGCAGGCCCCCATCCGATCTCCCAGTTCGAATTTCATTATCTGAAGCAAGCGCTGCCAGCGGTAATGGGCATCCTGGAAGGGTCGGGGTTGACCGCCCTGGTTCATCCCCTCACCGATGACGATGTGGCCGATCACACGACCCTGGCCACGTGGATCGGCGCCCCGATCGAGCTTGATCTGTCCACGCTGGATCCACCCGGGCAGAACAAGGGAGTGCCACGCTTCGGCAAGACGGATTTTTGAAGTACCAGCACGCTGGCTGTCTTTTGTCTACGCCGCCGCCTGGGTCACCGACCCGCGCGCCGCACGGTCGCGCAAGCGAAGGAAGGGGCGTTCCACCAGGTAGTGAAGAATCGCCGCAGCACACAACGCGGCGAGCAGGCAGCAGGCGAACGTAAGCAAGCCATGCTGGGTAAGGGCGGCAGGCAGATGCTTGAATGCCAGGCTAAGCACCGCCTTGTGGCTCAGGTACAGGCTGTACGACACGGCCGCCATCCAACCTGCGCCTGGCACGCGCGCTTTCGCCAGCACACCGCCGGGTGCCGCTGCGGCGACCACCAGAAAGGCCAGCCCGATCGACAGCAGGGGAAACCCGAAGACGCATGCTTCGAAGGTAAGGATGTTGCTGAAGATCCACACCGAGATCCCGACCACCACCGCACCCGCGAGTGCAAGCACGTTCGGATGTCGCTGGGCACGCTCCCAGAATACCGAACGGTAGACGCTGACGATGGCAAGGGTGATGCCGGCCAGCAGCCCATCCAGGCGCGCGTACGTGGGGTAATAGACCATCTCCATGTAGCGGCGGATATTCATCTCCCACACGCCGCCATCTTCCGCCGAAGGTACCGCCGACTGCCACCAGGCCAATCCCCGCCACACCATGCCGGCAACGCAAAGCCCCAGGATGATCGCCGCTACGCGACGCGCGCTGGCATGGGGTGCCACGGTTATTACTGCCAGCGGGAATATCAGGTAGAAGTGTTCCTCCACGCATAGTGACCACGCCGACGAAAACGCATGCCCCGTGCTTTGGTCCACGAACAGGTTCATGGTGAAGGTCAGGAACTGCCAGAGCGGCTGGATCACCGGTTGCTCGCGCAGGGACGGGAAAGAGAAGAAGACCACCAGCACGGCCAGGTAGGCCGGCAGGATGCGGTAGGCACGTTGCCGGTAGAAGGCTTTCAGGTTGAGCTGGCCATCGTCCTTGAATCGAAGCAGGAGTTGCCGGCCGATCAGGTAGCCGCTGAGGACGAAGAAAAGGTCGACCCCCATCCATCCATAGGTTTCGATCCAGGCAAATCCGTTGCCCATGCCTCCGGCGATCCAGGAGTGGGTACACACGACCGATACGATCGCCACTGCGCGTAATAAATCAAGCCCTGATAACCGGCGCACAAAGTGCCTCCCTGCGGTGGTGCGCAAGCATAGCGATGGGATCAGGGCAATTCGAGGGCAGCGACGGGGCTAGGGGATGGCGCTGCCCGGCTTGCTGGCCTGAAGTTGTTTGACCACGGCATCCAGCGGCAATGGCGGCGACACCAGGTAGCCCTGCACGAAGTCGCAGTGATGGGCTTTCAGCCACGCCAGTTGCTCGGCGGTTTCGACACCTTCCGCCACCACGGTGAGATCCAGGCTGTGGCTTAGCGCGATCAGCGCCAGGCAGATCGACGCCGACCGTGCGTTGGTGGTGACCTCGGTAACAAACACCCGGTCGATCTTCAGGCTGTTGATCGGCAGGCTTCGCAGGTAGGCCAGGCTGGAAAAACCGGTGCCGAAGTCATCGAGTGCTACCGGCACGCCCAGGGCCTGCAAGTCGCGCATGGCCCGCAATGCCCGTTCGGGCTGATGCATGAAGCTGCTTTCGGTAAGTTCCACGTGCAGCGCGCCGCGGGGCAGTCCATAGGCCTTGATCACGCGATCGATTTCCTGGGCTACATCGACGCGGGCAAATTCGATGGCTGACACATTCACCGCAATGCCCAGCTGGCCCCATCCCGCGACGGTCAGGTGCTGGTGGGCAGCCGCAGCCTGGCGAAGCACCCACGCACCCAGCGGAAGGATCAGGCCGGTTTCCTCGCAGAGCGGGATGAACTCCGACGGCGGCATGAACAGGCCATCGCTTTGAGGCCATCGCACGAGGGCCTCCAGCATCGCCACCTGGCCATCGGCCACATTCATCACCGGCTGGAAGTGCAATAGCAATTCCTCGTTCTCGATCGCCCCGCGCATGCGTGCGGTCAATTGCAGGCGCTGCCGCGAGCTCTTGGCCATGGCAGGCTCAAAGCGGCGCACGGTGCCCTCGGCGACACCGGCGCGCTGTGCCGCGAGCGCGGCGTGGCCGATCACTTTCTCCGCCGTCGCGCCTTCGGCCGGGAAGGAGGCCAGCCCAACCCGTGCATCGAGCGAGTGGATCGCCGAATGCCATGGCACCGGTTCAGTCGCCGCCGCCATCAGGGCGGCCAGGGCCTCTTCATGTCGCGAGTGCTCGAGCATGGTCAGCACGAAGGTCTCGCCGGGGCGATGCGCGGCCAGGCCGAAGCCGGCGCCCAGTTTGGCGAACCGCGTCGCGACCACCTTGATGACTTCACGGCCCACTGCCAGGCCGAAGGTATCAGCGATGACATCCAGTCCACGCAGCTGCACATAAGCAAGGTCGTACCAGCCGCCGGAGGTTGCCCGGTCATCGAGCGCCTCGACCAGCGCCTCGATGTTCAGGAGGTCCGTCAGTGGATCGTGGGTAGCGCGATAGGCAAGGTTGCGCTGGATCGCCATGCGTTCACTGACATCTTCGGCGAGCACCAGGCGGCCGTGCCTGCCACCCATCTCGATATCGGAAGCATGCACCCTCACTTCGAACGTACTGCCATCACGCCGGCGATGCACCCATACGCTGGTCTCGTCGAACCCGTCAGTGTCGCCGATGCTGTCCGTCACCCGTGCTTCGTAGCCCTCCGGCCGTATGTCCAGGATCGTCATGGCCAGGAATTCATCGCGCGTGTAGCCATAGGCACGTTGCGCTGCCTCGTTCACTTCTACGAAGGCCAGTGTCTCGATGTCGAACACCCAGAAGGGAAGGGGGTTTTTGTCGAACATCAGGCGCAGGCGTCGCTCGGCATCGGCAAGATTGGCCTCGCCCAGGACACGCTCGGTGATGTCCACGATGGTACCGGCCAGGGTCGATTCGTCGCGATCGGTGATCCGTGCACCCTTCGTTGCGATCACGCGTACATCGCCGTCGGGGCGGATCAGGCGGTATTGCAGGTCGATGGGCGTGCCATGGATCCAGGCATTGCGCACGCTCAGGTCCACGTCATGGAGATCGTCTGGATGGACCATGGCATAGAAGAAGTCGGTCGTGGTCGAGACCAGGCCGGGATCAAGCCCGAAGATCTGCGCCACCGTGGGCGACCACTCCAGCCGACGGGAGGCACGCTCCACGCTCCATGTGCCGGTCTTGCCGGCCTGCTGTGCCTGGGTCAGGCGGCGGGCGCTGGTGGTAAGGGTCTTGAGGTAGCTTGCCCGCGAAACGTCCGCCGCCCTGATGCGTTGGTAGAGATAAGCAAAGGCCAGCCAGTACAGTGCGTAGATGGCGACACTCAAACCCATCAGCACATACCAGGGTTTCAGCAGCTCGCTGACAGCGATGCCCACACCCACCCTGACCGGATAGGCGCCGAGCAAGCTGTCGGCGGTGATGCGGCGGGTACCGTCGATAGCGCTGATGCGTTCGCCATGGTGACCGACGTAGGGCGCGAACAGGCGACTTACCGGCGTACCGACCAGGGTCTTGGCCTGCCGGCTTCGGGCCAGGATCGTGCCGTATTGATCAGATACGGCGGCAACGCCGTTCGTGCCGGCATCGAGTTCGTCCACGATGTGTTGCATTTGTGCGGCCTTGACCCGGGCCAGCACCCATCGGCGCTGGTCCAGGGGCACCGCCAGCGGCAATGTCCAGATGCCGCCGGCCTCGGCCACCGGCCCCATGCGCAGGTGTGTGCGGTCGTCGTATCCGGCCGCGGCAATCCACGTTGGCAAAGCCTGGTCGCCCGCCGTGCCTGCCATCAGGCTTCGCCCGTCGGTGTCGACGATCGTCAGCGTTACCATTTCCGGCTGGCGCTGCAACACGCCGGCTATGGCGGCGGCCGAAAGCGTAGGTGCCTGGGCTGGGGCGGTTCGTTCCAGGTTGGAAACATCGAAGGCGACACCGGTCATGGCGCGTTCGAGGTTGCGGATTTCGGAGACAAGCAAGCGCTCGCCACCGGACGCCAGCGCCTTGGCCTGTCGTTCGGCCGCCCCCATGCGGGTCAACCTGTCGCTGCGCAGCAGCAATGCAAGGCACAGGCCGAGCAATAGGCCAAGGATCATCCCGGCCCGCCAGACGACACTCGCCGACCGGCGCTCCGACATCGGCGGAATCCCTTCAGCATGTTTGGACGCCATCAGACCCCTTCGTGTTCGCTATTGCCGGGGGCCGAAGCGAACCATGCACTCAAGACTGCATTCTGGATCGGCAGGTTATGGGAATGCTTTAGCCTGCCTTCCGATAGCATCTCAAATGGGGCCGGGGATTGCGGTCCGGTGGTCGGTGGATGTAAAGTGTCCTTGACACTCGGCGGAAGGGGCCGCAGATGGCACGCCAACGCGCTTATAAACGTTACAACCGCACGGTTCTCGTGCTCAGCTTCGCTTACATTGTGCTGCTGTTCGCCGCCGAGGTGGCGATCGGTCGCGGCCATCTTACCGGTCCCCTGGCCTACGTGGTTGCCGTACTGCCGGCTTTGCCGATTATCGGCATCTTCGCCGCGATCGGCCGATACCTGGTGGAAGAGACCGATGAATACATTCGTTTCCTCACCGTGCGGCAGACCCTGATCGCCGGTGGCCTGGCCTTGAGTTTTGCCACCGCCTGGGGCTTCCTGGAAAGCTTCGACCTGGCCCCGCATTTCGATGCCTATTGGATTGCGGTGATCTGGTTCGTTGGCCTGGGCGTCGGTGCGTGCATCAACAAGTTTCTCGGCCACCGGCTCGAAAACGAGGCTTAAGCCTGTCCATGGCCATGGTTTATCGACCGATTGATCCTTCAGATCCTGCCGAGGTTCACGCCTTCAGCCTTTTCTGCGAAAACGCACGGCGGGACTCGACAGAAGGGTATATTCCCGATTCCGATGACGAACGATCGCAGACACGCCTGGAAATCATCGCCCAGCTAACCGGGGATCCGTCGAAGCATCGTTGCATTGCCGGTTTTGATGGCGACACCATGGTGGGCGTGATCCGCCTGAACATGATGACGATCGACAAGCTTCCCGCCTGCCACGTCCGCGCGCTGTGGGTGCACCCGGATCATCGAGGCCGCAGTGTGGCGACAAGGCTCAAGGAGCTCGCCGAAGTATGGGCACGCAGCATGGGTTCGGTCTTGATGGATTCGAATGTCCGCGTTGCCAACGAACGAATGATTGAGCTGAACAAACGGCTGGGTTACGAAGTGGCGCGGCTTAATTTTCGCAAGCGACTTGATTAGGGCGTCCTGCATGTCACCAACACCTTCGCTTGTTCCAGAAGAACATATCCGCCAGCGGCATCTCGATCGCCTGGTGATGATGTCCGATGGCGTGTTCGCCATCGCCTTGACGTTGTCCGCGGTAGAGCTCCGGCCGGAATTCCAGGCAGGTAAATCGTTCTTCGATATATGGGCCTTGCCCCTGGGCGTGTACTTCATGAGTTTCCTGCTGATCGCCGCGGTCTGGATGGCGCATCGGCGGAACCTTGCCCACATGAGCGATGTGGATGGGCCGGCCACGTGGCTGAACCTGTTGTTGCTGAGCCTGGTGGGCCTGCTGCCGGTGGTGGTCCGCTACTTCCTGACCAATGTGGACAACACCACGCATTCGGGCACGGTGGCCTATGGAGCGGTCCTGGCGGCCACCTATGCCAGCCTGGGCCTGGCCTGGGGCTACAGCTCGCTCGTGGCGGGACTGGCGCCGACCCTCTCTCGGAGGCGCTGCCTTTCCTGGCTGGCGGAATACCTTTTCGTGGCCGTGGTCTTCCTTGCCCTGGTGCTATACACGCTTGGCTTTACCTGGGTGGCAATACCCGTGGCAGCGATCGGCATCGGCTTGCGGCTGCTGTCGGTATCGCTTGGCCGTGGTGAGGCCCCCATCAAGGCGTGATTTCAATGGAACGGGAGAATTCAATGACCGACGAAGGACGCGCAGCACCAGGCCATCGAGGCGGATGGTTCAGGCACCTGCGCGCGCGGCCGCGCTGGGCCATTGCCGGTGGTATTTTCCTTGCCCTGCTGGTGATCCTGCTGATGGCGGGCAAGAGCTTCAACCTGGCCTTGCTCACGGCTTTCGATGCCGCAGCGATAAGCTTCCTTGTTTCGATAGCGCATCTGTTCGCCCGCTCGGACAGCAAGAAGATGAAACTCCGCGCCAGGGCGCAGGCGCCGGGCCGATGGGCGGTATTGTGGAGCAGCGTGATTGTGGCCGGCACGGTACTTGTGGCGCTGGCCATTGAACTGGGCAAGGCACACGACAACAGCACCTGGGGCGTGGTGGCGGCGTGCGGCAGCCTGCTGCTCACGTGGTTGTTCTTCAACACCATGTTCGCCATGCACTATGCGTACGACTATTACATGTGCAACAACGGCTCGGAGCGTTTGCAGTTCCCAGGCACGAAGGAACCGGACTACTGGGACTTCCTTTACTTTGCCGCAGTAATCGGCATGTGCTTCCAGGTGTCCGATGTGCAGATCGCCGACCAGTACCTTCGCCGCACGGCCCTGGGGCAAAGCGTGATCGCCTTCTTCTTCAATGTGGTGATCATTGCCATCACCGTCAACGTGGTGGCCAGCCGCGCCTGAGGGGCACCGACATGCTCAAGACCCTGGCCATCTGGTCTCACTTGAAAAGGAGTCGAGCCAGACGAGGGTGCAGGGACAGCGGGATCTGGATGAACCGGCCCGGTGTTGGCCAAGCCGATAACGCTCGGTATGAGTCCTCACCTACCACCGCGAAGGCGCTCACGGGCAGGACCACCCTCGAAGGTGTCACCTTGCCGCTTTATTCAGCCTGGGTAGTCGCTCTGGGGCCGTAACACCGGGTAAAGTGCATACCATCACAGCCAGAGGACATACGCGATGAGTAAGGGCATGGATTCAAAGAAAAGCGACAAGAAGAAGCCCGCCAAGACCATGAAGGAAAAGAAGGCCGCCAAGGACGCGAAGAAGGCTGCGGCGCGCTAGTTGCCATTGGCATAAGGCCCTGCCGCCTTACAGCGGCAGGGCCGGGTCGGTGTGGCTTAACGCCTCACACCTATGGGCGCGCCACGGACCAGGGGATCGGCCCTCCGCACGGACATTCGCCGTCGTCGTGCGCGTGGCCGAACAGGGCTTCGAGCAATGGCTGCGAGGGCGACCATTCACCGACAGCGGGATGGATCAGCATGGCCTTGCGTGCTGTTAGCCAATCACCTGAAAGAGCGGCATCGATCACGGCACGTTCGTAAGCCTTCACCGACTGGACCATGCCGAGCACGGCATCGGGCAGGGCATCGGTGGCTTCGGGCGTAATGGTGTTCCGGTCGATGCGCGAGGCAATCTCCACGATGTCGTCATCGGGCAGGCCTGGGATGGCACCCTGGTTGCGTGTGTTCACAACGATGGTGGCGGGCAGGGCACCGGTGAGGGCGCTCATCACGTCAATGGCGATGCGGTGATAGCCCGAGCTGACACGGAACGGATCGACGTCAAGCTCCACGCCTTCATCGAAGGCGGAGCCGCCTTCCGCCTCGAGCTTCATGTAGCTGCCCGACCGCTGGTTGAGATAGGCCGCATAGGCTTGCACGGCGCCGTGGCCATCGCCGGCATTGAGTTTCGATGTAAGTGAAGCGATTAGCGCAATGTTGAGTTGCTCGATCTCGCCACCCCGGCTGGCACCCTGGCTGCGCTGGTTGGCCAGGGCGCGCTGCCGCTCGTAATAGAAGAACAGGTATTCCGTCGGTATCAGGCGCAGCGACCGGATCATATGCACGTCGAACAGCGGCGCCAGGTACAACTGGCGAAGCAGCGCCTCGTCCTCTAGCAGACGGTCGAACACATCCTGGCCGTTGTGCCATACGCCGCGTACCCAACCCAGGTGGTTCAGGCCCACGTAATCGCAGATCACATCGTCGTTGGGTAACCCCAGCGCGCGGGCGATATTGTGGAAAAGCTCGGTGGGGGTATCACAGATGCCCACAATGCGGGCCCGGGTGTGGCTGCTCACCGCCTGGGTGATCAGGCCTGCCGGATTGGTGAAGTTCACAAGCCACGCCTCGGGGCTGAGCCGTTCCACCAATCGCGCCTGCTCGATGGCTACCGGCACGGTGCGAAGCGCCATGGCGATACCGGCGGGGCCGGTGGTTTCCTGTCCCGGATAACCACGCGTGATGGCAGCCATTTCATCGGCGGCACGCCCGGCGATGCCGCCCACGCGCACGCTGTTCAGGACGAATCGCGAGCCTTCGATGGCTTGCTCGATGCTGCTGGCGCCGCGCACGCGCAAGTGGCCACCGAATTCGGTGACGATGGCCTGGCCAAGCGCCACCATGATGGCCAGCCGCGTGGCATCGGGGTCCCACAACACCATTTCTTCGGCGCCCAGCGCCTGGGCCACCTCGTTCACGCCGTAGACCACCAGCGGTGCGCGCACGCCGCCTCCACCGATCAGGGCGACTTTACCCTCCATAGGTTTGCTCATGAAAACTCCCAAGCTGTTGAATATCTGGCAACCCCGCCAGCGCACCTGCTTCGGTCGCGCATAACGCGCCGCAAATGCAGGCCCGCTCGAGGCATGTGTTTAGATCGCGCCCGTCGAGCAGGGCATCGATGAAGCCTGCATCGAAGGCGTCGCCGGCGCCGGTGGTATCGCGAACGACCACCCTCGGCGGTTTCACCCGCCATGCATGTTCGCGATCCACACCCAATGCACCGGCGGGCCCAAGCTTCAGCGCGCCGTGTCCAAAACCCTCTTTGCGTACGAACCTGGTGAAGGCCTCGTCCTGATCGCTGCCCAGCAGCAGGCCGCACTCTTTCTGGTTCGGCAGGAAATAGTCCACTTCCAGGCAGGTATCCCGGTTCAGTGGATTGCCAAGCCATTCCGGGCTGAAGCCAACGTCCAGCGACGTGGTGCAACCGGCACGTTCCAGCCGTGGCAACAGGCTTTGCGCGATGCCGCGTTCAAGGGGCAGGGCGAAGTGTACGTGGCGCGTGGCGCACAGGTCGGCGATGACATCTTCGTCGGTCAGTAGCTGGCCAAGCTCCGCGTTGGCGCCTTTGTAGGTAAAGAAGCCGCGGTCGTCGTCCATGGAGGCGCTGGCAGTTACCCCGGTGCCCGCCGGATGGGCACGAAGGCCTTGGGTAGAAACGCCGAAATCGCCCAGCCGCGCGGTAAACCATGGCATGTCGACGGCGCCGACCAGGCCGAACAGCCTCACGCTGCGACCCAGCCGCGCCAGCCCACAGGCGGTGTTTACGCTGCCGCCGCCTGGCTCGCGGACATAGCCGCGCGAAAGCACCTCCTCGCCAGGGCGTGGCCAGGATGCCAGGCCGGTGAAGACGTGGTCGATATACACCTCGCCCACGACGGCAACATCGAAGGCGTTCATGGTTGCCTGAAGGGCCATGCCCGCTCCCGCTTTGCCTGGATCAGGAAGACGACGCTGCCACCCAGTAGCGCCAGTGCGCCGGCTGCCACGTGCTTGGGCTGGCCGGTCGCCACGATATACAACCAACCTGCCACGCTGATGACGATCGGCAACGGATAAAGCGGCATCGAGAAGGCGTCAGGGTCGCGGTCGGGACGACGGCGAAGAAGCACCACGGCAAAACACTGCGCGATGAACTGGAACATCACCTGCACCAGGATCAGCACGGCGATGATGTCATCCAGCGACAGCAGGCAGGCGAACGCCGAGGTTACGCCCACGAACACCAGCGACACCGTGGGGAAGGCGCCTCGTGGATGCAGCCGTCCGAATACGGCGAAGAACTGTCCGCTGCGAGCGGCAGCGAACGGCACGCGGGAATAACCCAGCAGCACCACCAGCGCCGATGCCCAGCTTGCCACCAGGATCACCAGCACCGCGGTGGTGCTGCCGGCGGGGCCGTAGATGGTCTGCATGAAATCGGCTACCACCGCCTTCGAGTGTGCCGCCACGTTCCATGGCAACACGCCAAGGATGGTGATGTTGAGCCCGAGGTAAAGCACCGCCACCAGTGGGATCGAACAAAGCACGGCAAGGGGAATGGTGCGGCGGGGCTGCTTCATCTCCCCACCGAGCATGCACACGTTGTTGTAGCCGCCGTAATCGTACACGGCGATCAGCGCCACCGCGCCCAGTCCCAGCCAGAAGCCGTGCGGGTCGGGATTTTCCATGTTGAGGAAATTGCCGGCCAGGCGAGTGTCGAAGTGCAGTACCCCGCTGGCGACGATCCAGGCGCACGCGCCCAGTACCAGCACGGTGATCAGGATGGAGAGCTTCTGTACCGAGCCCACGCGCCGATACAGCAGGGCGGTGTTGAGCAGGCATAATGCGGCGGCCACGGCCGATTGTTGCCAGCGCGCCATTCCCGGGATGAGAAAGGCCAGGTACTGCGCGAAACCCACCGAGGCTGAGCCAATGGAGAGTGGCGCGGCCAGCAACGTCTGCCACAGGTAAAGGAAGCCGAACAGTTTGCCGAAACTGTCCCGTCCATAGGCTTCGCGCACGTAGTGATAGGGGCCGCCCGACTTCGGTATGGCCGAGCCCAGTTCCGCCCACACCAGGCCGTCGCACAGGCAGAGGAAGGCCCCGGCCACCCAACCCAACAGCACCTGGGGTCCCGCCAGCGCGGTCAACGCCAGCGGGATGGTAATGAACGGCCCGATGCCGATCATGTTCAGGACGTTGGCCGACAACCCGCCCCAGAAACCGATGACGCGCGGAGGCGTCGTCGGAAAACCCGTTGCTGTCGTCGCTTCGATGTCCAGGCGTGGGCGGCTCTGCACTAGAACGAGTACTTCAAGGTCAGCAGGGTGGTTCGCCCCGCCTGCACGATATCGCTGATCGCCAGGTCATGCCTACCGATGTGCGACCAATAGCTGTAGTTCCGGGTCAGGTTCGATACCGACAGATCCACCCGGAAGCGTGGATCGAACTCGTAGCCGGCATGCAGGTCCACCCTGCGGATCGGCCTTACCCACAGGTCGTCCCAGGGGGAGCCCTGGTTGAGGAAGTCGTAGGTGGAGAGAAAAGAGCTGGCGTAGTGGTAGCCAAGATCAAGGTCGAAGCCATTCTTTTCGTAGAACACCTGGGCGTTGCCCAGCACGTTCGGAGCGCTCTGCAGCCGCTCATTCTCGAAGCCTTCGATACCAAGATCCACGCGGGACTTCTGGCGTGTGTAATTCACCGACACACCCAGTCCATCGAAGGGCTCGGGGAGGTTCTGGAACTTCTGCCGCAAAGACACTTCCAGTCCATACACCTTGCCGTCGCCACCATTGGTCGGGGTCTTGGTGAGTACGGTGCCTTCGCCAGAGGTATTGGGGTTCGCCTGTCCACCGCCGCTGTCGTAGATGTAGTCGTGAAGTTGCTTGTAGAACGCCGCCACTGAGGCGAAACCGCCCTGGTCGGTCGTCCACTGGCCGGAAAGGTCAAGGTTCGTCGACTTGATCGGCTTCAGGTTCGGATTACCCTCGGTGATGGTGGTGACGCCATCGGAGATGCTCACCTGTGAGCCACCGCCCAGCTGCACGAAGGCCGGGCGGGTGTAGCTCATCCACACCGAACCGCGATACACGGAGTTCGCCGTGGGGCGCCAGCTGGCCGCGATACTGGGCAATGGTTCGTTGTATACGGTGCGGTTGTTTGAGAAATGACCGGTCACCGGATTGCCGTCGGCGTCGTCGGCAGGCGTGGTCCAGAAGGTGTTGTTGATCGAGGTGTGCTCTAAACGCACGCCAGGGATGATCTCAAGGTTGCCCACGTCGAACGTTGCCATGGCATAAGCTGCGCTAACGGCTTCGGTGCCGCGCATGGTGTTGCAGTTGTAGTTGTTGATGTAATTGCTGCCGCAGGTGTCCAGCTCGTCGTCGGCGAAGTTGGCGCGGATCAGGTCCACCACGGCGGCATGGTTCACCTTCGGTGTTTGCCACAGGTACTTATCGGGGAATATCGATGAATAGCTCCCGTTGAAGATGCCCAGGTCGCCCAGGGTCGTCACGCCGTCGTTGATGCCGGATGTGGACCAGTCGCGGTTGGTGAATTCCCGGGAGCTGTCGGTATATTTGACGCCGAACTTGACCGAGGAAAGCGCGCCGCCATCGAAGTCGTACTGGAAATCGACCGCGGCGCCGCCTTTCTTCTGGCCCGATCGCGATTTGGTCAGCTCGCCGCTGTCATTGGCCCACATGGCCGGAACGTTGTTCACCGAATTCTGCAGGCCTGGCGTCAGCAGCGGGTAGGGGAAGCCGTCCTTGCCGTAAGTGGTGAGCGAGCTTCCACCGAAGGCGAAGTTGTCCTGGGAATATTTGTCCTCGCGGCCGTCGATCTCCACGTGCGCCGGGCGGTCGTTGTGCCCGTAGCTGTAGAACAACTTCGGTGAGATCGTCCAACCACCCGCCCGCTTGTCCGCGCCGAACTGGAAGGTGGCGATGTCGGCGCGTTCGGGATTGGTTTCGTACCAGAAACGGTTGGCGATGCGGCCGATATTCGGCACGTAGCCGCCTGACCCATCCGGTACGTAGGTAACGTCCTGCGGCAGGAGCTGGTTGTAGGTGGTGTCCTGCTCTGTTTTTGCATAGGCGTAAGTAGCGCGGGCGTAGACGTCGAGCGTGTCGTCCACCTTCCAGTTGAAGGCGATATTGCCGCCGTAGCGTCGTTCGAAGCCCGAGGCGATGCCGGCGTTCAGGCCAGTACTGGTGAGGTTTCGTGCCGGGTTGTAGCCAGGCGCGCTGGTACCGTCGGCATTGGTATGGGCGAATTCCCACGAGCCATCATTCGACGCGCTTTCGGCGGCGCCCACCTCGCTGTTGGCGATATTTCGGTAGTCGTAATAGCCGCTGGCATAAATGCCGAACTGGTGTTCGCTGCCGAACTTGGTCTGGAACTCGCCCGCCAGGCCCCCGCCGAGCCCGCTGCCGCCGTACTTCCTTGCCTGGCTCTCCGAACGGCCGCTGGCGGTGATGCTGCCGCTGGTGTCCTTGGCGAAATCGAACGCCGTGGGCGTGCGGAAATCAATGGTGCCGCCGATGGCGTCGCCATCCATGTCCGCCATCGAGGTCTTGTTGATCACGATGGTCTGCAGGCCCGAC
Source organism: Pinirhizobacter sp. (assembly GCF_036499745.1). NCBI lineage: Bacteria > Pseudomonadati > Pseudomonadota > Gammaproteobacteria > Lysobacterales > Rhodanobacteraceae > Pinirhizobacter > Pinirhizobacter sp. The sequence goes on along the minus strand of NZ_DASYDG010000030.1, from coordinate 55,309 downwards.
GGCGGCAGCAGCGACAGCTGTACGCTCCGGCTATAGGGCATGCCCTGGGCCACATCGATGCCGTCGATCAGGTTCACGTTGTACTCCGACGGCAAGCCGCGCACCGAGGCGAACATGCCTTCGCCGCGTGCCGCGCCATCGATGCCGCCGAAATAACCGGTGCCTGTGGTAGTGACATTCACACCGGGCATCAGGCCCAGCGCTTCGGCCACGTTGTGCACGGCGGTGTGCTGCAGGTCGCTGGCGGAAAGCACGTCTACCGTGTTCTGCGCATTCATCTGCAAGGTGCTCGCGTCGTAGCGGTTGGCCACGACTGATACCGCTTTGAGTGTCTTGGCCTGGGCCACCTGCGGCTTGGTTGCCGGTTTGCCCGGCGTTACCTGCTCATCGGCCTGTGCGGCGGCAGGTGCCGGGACCGGAGCGGTGGCCTGTTGTGCTGATGTGGTCTGGGCGATCAAAGGCCCTGACACCAATGCAGTGCCCAGTGCGGCCAGGACGGCCAGGTTCAAACGGTTCCTGCGGATATTCCTTTGCTTGTTCATGTGAACTCCCCACCCGATGCGTGACGGCCATGACGGGCAGGCGCCCGCCATCGGAGAACACTGTTCGCGCTTATCGGGGAGTCGTTTTTCTTGAACCCATAGCTGGCCGACACGTGCCATGCATCCGCAAGGAGGCGCGGCAATGTGTTGTTAAGGACAGCCGGGAAACGAGCCGATCAGGTCAAACAGCCGCTGCTTCAGGCTGAGAACGGCGGGGAATAGCCGGCCAGGCACTTCGACCGGGAGCGCAGGGCGCTGAGCTTGGCACGGGAGCGAACGCGGGCACGAATCGCAACGAAGGGCAACCGCGTCCGCTCATGAGCGGGTATGCAGCCAAACCCTTGCATTGCCGGACAACCATGCCCCATCAGGAAAACCCCAGGTGCGTAGATCCGTTTTTGCCGGAATTCGACATGACGGGAATGGCCGGACGGTAACGCACCATGATCGGACGCGTCAACTGGCCATCCGGATGGTTTTTCTTCCGTGCTGCAGCATTTGGCCGTCCAATGGGCCGCCACACCAGCGGGCGTGGCGGCTGCCATCAGGATTTCTTCAACGTGCAAGGCCCGTGTTGACCAGCACCGGCTCGGCATGGATATGTACCCGTTGCAGGTGCCTGCTCGAACCGTGTGCGAACGCGTTCCTGCCGTGCAGAAGTGTGAGATTGTCGGCGATCAGAATGTCACCGGTTCGCCATGCGTGCTCGTAGCGATGGGCAGGATCGGCCAGGGCACGATGCAAACAGGCAATGTTCTCGTGCATCGACGCCTGGTCGAGTCCGTCGTAGGTAACGGTATTGGGGTTCCTGAAGTCCGGGATGTTATCGGTAGGTGGGCTGTACCGAAGCGTCTGGACGCGATAAACCGGGTGTTCGACCACCAGGGCGCTGCGCACGCAACCACCATAGTGGGATACGGCAGGCATGCGGCTGGTGGTTTTTATGGCACGCCATTTTTCAAGAACGGATGCATCGGCATCTTCAAGCAGGCTTACCGTATCGACGAAGACAGTCTCACCGCCCTTGTCCAACTGGCCAGCGTCCACGCAATAAAACACCTGGAACTCCGGGATGGTCGGCATGTACATGCCGTCCCAATGCAGCGGTAGCGATGATGAATCGTAGATGCTGTCGCGCGATTCGTTTTTTTCCACGAGGTTGAGCACCTCACCGTAGGACGCCGTCATGATCTGGCCCCAACGGCGGGCAAAATCGGCGAGCGCCAGGCCAGTGGACTGGTTGGCAAACCCCCGGAGCAGGACGAGCTTGCTGTCCCGCGTCAGTGCGCGGAGGTGATCCACGGGTATGTCCAGGCAGTCCATGGCCGGATCATCCGGCGTAACGAGGGTGCCGAACGATGCGAGCGAGGCCGTCGACACCTGCCGATGGAGGAATGGGGTCGTCGTTCTGTTCACGGGAATACACCTTGGCTTTGCGTTTGCTCGATGACGAAATGGGAAGGACGGCCGTCGACGTGCTCCACTCGCGCACCCGCACGCTCGGCCTCCTCTCGTTTCATCAACCTGAGCTGCCCGCCGACATCCACGGCAACCCCGTGCCAGGGAGTGAGCCAACTGTCTGCGCAGTCCGACAGGTGGATGCCGAATTTTGGCGAATCCGGTGCCTGCGGATGGATGGATAGACGCAGGGCGCCTGGAAAAACCTCGTCCAGCAAATTGCCCCACGCCCGGCTGCGTCGAACCACCTCGATGGCACGTTGTTTTGAATCCGCCTGCAGCGCGGTACGCGAGCCCTCATAGCCCGGTGTCAACCCATCTTCGAACATGAAACGGGTGATGGCGCGATAGTGGGCCCGGCCGATTTCGTCTGCCATGAGTTCGGCGCGTATGTTATCTGCGCCTGTCCCGTGACGATCCATCAGCTTCGTACGGGCCCCCTCAAAATCGACGCTGGCATGATCGGCGGGAAGCAGATCGTGAAGGTTTACTATCTGGATGTGCAATGGCGCTATGGCCGCGACGAGTTTGCGTAGTTCATCCTGGTACTCCGCCACGGTCGTGTCCGGGACACGGATCGTGTCGGCGAAGACGTGGCCGTCGGCGCACAGGATGATTCGTGCACCCGGCTGGTAGTGTCTTGTGATCCGCTCGCACAGGTTGGCCAGGAATGTGAGGGCGATCCGCTCGGCCGTATCGGGCAGGCTGCCGAGAACCTTTCGGGGATTGGGGGATTTTGCCGGGAAGGCGGGAAGGACGAAGGTCAGCGGCGTCGCGCATTCGATGGCTTTTTGCAGCCTGGGCAACTGGTGTTCCACCACGATCGCGCTGTCATCCCTGGCATCTGGACGACGTCTGAAGGGCAGTAGTTCGTCCAGGACTTTGACGGCGATCGCGCGTGGCGAAATATTCGAGTGTTGTTCGCATAAGGAATGCTTTACGTCCATGTGGGTCTTCCCTCTCTTCCAGCCGCATCTGCGGTGAAAAGGGAAGTTACGCGCCCGTAGGCAACCTTGTTGCCGTCGACTCGTGACCTTTCGTGTACGGCGGGGCCAAGGTTCCGTGTAGGGCTTTGCGCTACGGGTTTGTCTTGACCTGGCTGTACCGCGGATTGCTGTCGCCGGCGATGGTTGCCCCACCACCTCTTCCAGTGACGTCCAGAACAATGATGTCGTTACTACCTTGCCTGAGCCATGACGCGGGCACGTAAAGCGTCTTCTGTGGCCCGATGTTCCAGAAGCGACCGACATCGTGTCCATTGATCCACAGGTGGCCAAGCGTCCATCCGGACATGTCCAGGAAAGTACCGGCACCGGCGGAGGCCTTGAACGTGCCTCGCCAGAACGCAGGCTGCGCCGCCGGCGCTGCTACCGGCGCCTTGAAGCGGAGCGCTGATAGATCGTCCAGTGGCAGGCTGTAGGCCTTCCAGTCGAAGAGGTCTTCATTGGCTGCGCGCGGCGTGCGGATCAGTCCCTTGGCTTCATCGGGTAAGTCTGGCCCGTAGTTCACCCGCCCCATGTTCTCCACCAGCAACCCCAGCGTGCTTCCGGCTGCTAGGTCGACATTCGCTTCATGTTGGCCCAGGCGACGATCGATCGTCCCGATCACCTTGCCGTTGCCTATGACGGTGACAAAATCCCGGGCCGAGCGGATGTCGATCGGCCCGTGGATGCCGTGATCGAGTTTCTTCTTGTACAGCACATACCCATGCTCCTGGCCAAGGCGCTCCATGCCCTGGACCCGATGCATCGTATTCGCCTTCGATAGCACCGGCAGTGCTTCGGTGAGCGGAAGCCAGGATGTCAGCTTGAACGGCCCGATGGCCTGGGTTGCCGAAGGTGGCGGTGGAGCAGGAATGGATTCGCCTTCGGGAAGATGTGCGGCGATCACCTTGCGCAGCAGGTTGTACTTCGGACCATAGCGGCCGGCTTCGTCGATCGGTGCATCGTAGTCGTAACTGGTGGTGGTGGGCATGTACGAAGCGGCGCCGCCGTTGGCGCCGGCCATCCAGCCGAAGTTGCTGCCGCCATCGACCATGTACAGATTGAAGGAAATACCCTGTGACAGGAACCAGTCCACGACACGCGCGGCCATCTCCGGCGAGCGCGTATGGTGCGGCTCGCCCCAATGGTCGAACCAGCCGTCCCAATATTCACCGGCCATCTTCGGCATGCCGGCAAGGTAGGGTTCGCTTTCCTTGAACGCAGCCTGCGCGTCGGCCACGTCCCCGTCGAAATTCACGACCGACTGCATGCCCGGCAGGCTGCCCGACTCGAGCATGTCGGGGCCCGGCCCGTTGGAGGTAAACAACGGCAGGTCGAAACCGGCCTGGACCATCTGCTTGTGGATCGCTTCCAGGTAATCGTGATCGTCACCATAGGAGCCGTATTCGTTCTCCACCTGCATCATCAGGATCGGGCCACCATGGCTGGACAGCAGTGGCGCCAGTTCCTGGTGCAATCTGTTGAACCAAGCCTGGCTAGCAGCCATGAAGCGCGGATCGAGGCTTCGCACGCGAAGCCCCGGCGTTGCCAGCAGCCAGCCCGGCATGCCACCGAAGTCCCACTCCGCGCATACGTACGGCCCGGGCCGTACGATCACGTTCAGGCCCTCTTCGGCCGCGGTGCGGATGAAGGCCGCGATATCGCCATTGCCGGTGAAATCGAACTTGCCTGGTTTGGGTTCGTTGACGTTCCAGAAGGCATAAGTGGTGATGGCATTGAGCCCCATCGCCCGAGCCTTGCGCAGGCGGTCATGCCATTCGTCGCGCGGGATGCGAGGGTAGTGCATCTCGCCCGATCGGATCAGGTAGGGTTTTCCGTCAAGCAGGAATTGCCCGCCCGCGATGGCGAAGTGTGCACCCCTCGATTGCCCGATGGCACGTTCGGCGACGCCGCCGCCAGCCTGGGCCGGAGTACCTGCGATCGTGAGCATGGCTGCCGCAACAAGGGCCCTGGCGATCGGCGCACCCGGCCAGACGGATCGGACCATGTTGCGCGTGCCATGTACGGCCGAGCCCACCATCGGCGGCACCTGTCAGTAGTCGTAAGTCACCGAGAATCGCACATAACGCGGGTCCTGCAGTACCAGCGGCGTGCCGTACAGCGGGTTCGGGGTACCGGTGGCGTCATAGTAGAAGTGCGGGTTGATGTTCAGGGTTGGCTGGTTGTTGGTGACGTTGAATACATCCAGGTGGAAGCCGAGCTTTTGCGCGGCGAAGTCCGGCGTGTAATTCACGCCCAGGTCCAGTTGCTTCTGCCAGGGCAGGTTCCCGGTAGAGCCCGGCGGCGCGGGCACGCCGTTGCAGAAGTGATAGTTGGAATTGTAGCCGGCCGGATCGCCGTTCTCGGCGCCAAACAGGCCAAGGCACGCCTTGGGGCTACCCGAAATCAGTGACAGGTTCGCCGACACCATCCATTCGGGCGTGAACTGGTAGTAGCCATAGGCCTTGAGCTGGTGCTTGTGGTTGTTGCCCTGAAGGCCATTGCTGTAAACCATCAGCGAAGGGAAATCCCAGTCTTCCGATTGCGATGGCCCGGCCGACTGCACATTCGATTGGGTGAGTCCTTCGGTGTTGCCATAACTGCGCGAATAGGTGTAATCCAGCCGCCCATACCAGTGGCCGTCGTAAGGATGTTCCAGGAAGGTATCAAGCGCGTAGTAGTTGCGCTTGATGTGCGGGAAGCCAAGTTCGCGGTTGCTGAGCGTGATGTCGTGGTGTGCCCCGGTATCGTCGGCCACCACGAAAGTATTGGCCTTGCCGGGGTTGATCAGGTAACAACTGTTGACCGAGCCCACCGTGATGCCACGTGCCTGCGCCGCGGCGGTGATAAGGTCGACATCGCAGAAGTCGTCGATGCCGGTGCGCAGCACGCGCCGCGAAGCCTTGGCGCCGTAGACCCAGTCGGTGCCGAGCGTCTTGGAGAATCCGAGCAGGAATTCGTCCTGGTACTCGCTCTTCAGGCCCTTGGCGGTGACAGTCTTGGGGTCGGGCAGCACGCCGTAGGCATTGTTGGCCGAGACCGGCCCGGACATCTGGGTGAGGCCGGTAGGCGTGCCGTCGGCGGTGATGCCGCCATAGGTATAGTACTGGCTGGTGCTCACGTAGGCGCCCGCGGCGCTGAGCGCCGGTGCCAGCGGCGAGCCCAGGTAATAGCGGCCGGCATTGCCGAATACCTTGAACGAAGAATCGCCGTCCACGTCCCAGCTGAAGCCAAGGCGCGGGGCCCACTGCGGCCGCGTCTGCTCGATGTAGGCATCGCCATGGGCGTTGTAGTTGGTGAAGGCATCGTTACGCAGGCCCAGGGAAAGCAGCAGGCGGTCGGTCACTTGCCATGCGTCTTCCAGATACTGGGCGCGCTCGGTGCTTCGCACGCTGGCTACGGAGTTCGAGACATTCTTCATCACATAGTAACCGCCCTCGCCGTTGGCGAAGGCGCCGGGCGCACCCACTCCCAGGCTCGGCGCCAGCGGATTGTTGGGCAGCGTGGTAAATCCGTATGACCAGGAATAACCTGGCCCCGACGTATGCGATCCCTGGTTCACCGCCTGGGCGGTGAGGTTGTCGATGCCTGCGGTGATCGTGTGGTTGCCCACGGCCCAGGCCAGGCTCAAGCGCAGGTTGTTCGAGGTATTTCCCTGCTTCGGATCAAAGATGCTGGTGGTGGTCTGGCCGCTGCTGCGGGCGCCACCGCCGGTGATCGCCGGGTTCTGGTTCTCGGTACCGGTGACGTAGGTCAGCGCGTCGTTGTATCCCACCGGCGATTGATAAGCCTGGGTGCGCATCTTGCCGTACTGCGCGGTAAGGGTAAGGCTGTCGGTAAGATAACCGGTGTACTTGGCGTTCCACAGGTCGCCACCGGTTTTGATTTCGTCCATATGGCCAAGCTGCCTGCCGCGCCTCAAGGCATTGAAATCGTAGTTGTAGATATCGCCGTTGGTCGTGCGCTTGTTCGACGCACCGGTGAGTTCAAGGATATTGCTGTCGCTGATGTTCCAGTCGAGCTTGGCGTACCACTTCGGTGCCTTGTAGGTGTAGTGGGTGGCTGGGCTACTGGAGGTCACCGTGCCCACCGAGGTGCCTTCGGTCTTCTGCATCTCCGCCGAGGCGAAGAAAAACAGCTTGTCCCTGATCAGTGGACCACCGAAGTACGCGTCGTACACCGTGTTCCACATGCGGTTCTGCTTTCGCGGATCGTACAGGTTGCCCGCCACGGGCGTGGGCGGAAGGCCATTGGCGTAATACGTGCTGTCGTAGGATGCCCGCGTGGACGCAGGGTCCCAGCTCACCTTGCCGCCGAAGTGCCATTCGTTGCTGCCGCGTTTGCCTACCATGTTGATCACGCCGCCATCGGAACGGCCGTACTGTGCACTATAGCCGCCGGTGTACACCTCTTCCTGGTCGATCGAACCATAGGGCAGGGTGAGGCCGCCGGCCGATTGCAGTGGGTCGGTAGTGTTGAATCCGTTGATGTAGTACGCGTTCTCATTGGCGGCCGACCCGCCAAAACTGGCCAGCGAGCCGCCGGTGGCGCTGGTGAATCCGCCGGCGTTGCCCACGACACCAGGCGCGAGCTTGGCAACGGACTCCGCCGAATAACCCAGCGGCAGTTTCGCCAGTTGCTGCGCCGTGATCACCGTGCGCGAATCGACGCTGGTGACATCGATGCTGGGCACTGCGCTGGCCGATACCTGTACACCGGAAAGGTCTTGCGCCTGTTGCGCCACGAAGGAGACATCGGTGGCCACGCCCACGCGCAGGTCGATATCTTTTCGCTCTTGCGTTACCGCGCCATGCTGCTTCAGCGACACGGTGTAACGCCCCAGCGGCAGCTGGTTGATCGCATAGCGCCCACGGCCATCGACGGGCACATCGCGCTGGAAGCCGTTGCTGCTCTGGACGGTGACGGTGTCGCCCGACCCGGGCGCCACCTGGCCGACGATGCCGCCGGTGGTGGACTGGGCAAGTGCGTGACCTGCACCGAGTGAAGCCATGATCAACAGGCAGAGCCTGCGTTTTGAAACCTTCATGAGTGTCTCCCGTGTTCGCGTGGGCCCCTGGAGCCCGGGTGATGTCGTGCGTCCCTGGGTAAATTCCGGCAACAGCCGGCCAACACGGATCTCCCCCGCGTCAGGAAAACAGCTTGCGATGTGGGTCTAGGGCGCGCTTTTCAGTTCAAGCGTGAGCACCTGGAACGGCTGCAGGGTGATGGCCTGCGGGTGGTCGGCATCGAGCGAGGCGGGGACGTCCGCCGCCGGCCCATGCCAGGTTTGTGAAGCGTTGAAATGCCGTGCCGCACCGGGTGGAAGTTCGAGCTGCCGATCCAGGTCCAGCACTGCCAGCTGCGGTTTGTCCGAAGGATTGCGCAAGGTCAGGATCGACTTCGACGGTGTCCAGGCGGCCCAGCCGTAGACGTCGAGCCTTCCAGGGTCGCCGCCGATCCAGTGCGTGTCCCTGAGCACGGCCGCATTGTTGCGCGACCATTTCGCAGCTTCCGCCAATGTGTCCCAGTCCTGCGAAGAAAGCAGCTCCGGCGTGATGTACATCTCCTGCAACGCCGTGCCGGTGGCGAAGTAGGAATGCACTTCATTGGCGAAATCGTGGCCGGGATCGGTGTTGAGGTTACGGTTCTCGCGGGCGAAGATGATCCCGTGCAGCATCAGCGAATTGAGTGGGAACAGCGGGCCTTTCACCACGATGTTCTGGTAGGTCTGCTGGTCGCGATAGGTGATCCAGCGTTCGCGTTTGCTGCCCACGCCGGTGAGCGCGTCGTCCTCGCCATCGCGCCAGATGGAATCGGCGTAACGTAGCCAGAATGGCGATGCGAGCGTGCCGGTGGTGAGATTGATGAAAAGGTCCGGCCGAGCCTTGCGAAGGTCGGCGATCAGGCTGATCGCGGCATCGAAGTCGCTGTCGAACAGGCTGCCGGGGAACACCTTGTCGGCATTGCCGGTACCGTCAAACTTGAACTGGTTGATACCGTCGTGGGCGACCAGATCAAGCACGGTGTCGTGGAACTGCCTGTAGTACTTCGGCCCTGACAGCGCCAGGCGCTTGTCGATGATCTCGTACCCCGCGGCCGCACCGCGCTGCGCCCGTTCGGCGGCGGGAGGGCCGTAACCACCCCAGGGCGACAACCACATGCCCGGTGCGGCGCCGTACTTCGCCGCGGCATCGCGCAGCGGCTTGAAGCCATCGGGGAAATCCCGGCTGAAGTGCCAGCTGCCGCTGCGGTCGTCCCAGCCATCGTCGAACAGGAAGGAATCGAGTTTCACGCCGCGCCTGGTAGTTAATTCCTCACCGAAGGTGTTGATGCGCGAGACGGCCTGCGTGGCGGTGTAGGGCGTGAAGTAGCCGATGTCGTACCAGGAGTTGTAGTGGAGAAAGGTACGATAGGGGTGGGCGCGTTCGCGTTCCACATAGGCCAGGAAGTCACGCCGCAACTGGTTGTCGTGCGTGACACCCACGGCGGCTGAGTAATCCACCGACTGGCCCTTGCGCAAGGGCAGGCTGCGCTCGATCCACAGCTGGACCTGGGTGCCATGCACCAGGCTTTTGGAGAGGGGATTTTCAAAGCCGAACCAGTCGCGGCCCGAGACCACCGGTGAGCCATCCACCGTGCCGATCACTTCGGCATCCGCGGCCCTGGCTTGCAGCAGGTCGACACGTGCAATGGATTCATCCTGCTTCAGCGCCGTGATGGTCACTTCCTCGCGCAGGTAGTCCGAACCCTGGCGTTGCACCCAGCGGGTGTCCACGCGGAAACGGCCATCGGTATCGGTGAAGCTCGCCTGCAGGGCCTTGCCCGCGAACCGTGCCGCTGCACGCGATGCCGCCGGATCGGCTTTCAATGCCAGGCTTCGGGGCTTGCCGGTTGCCCGCCACTGTCCGGGTCCGAGCTTCGTACCATCGGCAAGCGTGAGCTCAAATGCCGCGGTGACGGGGATCTCGCGCTGGTTGACATGGTCGACGATGGTCATCGACGGTGCGCCACTGCCGGTGGCCTGCCACTTGAGCGATATCGCTTCGTTGCCGAAGGAATCCTCAGCCTGGGCCATGCCAGCGAGCGAAAACGCGGCCAGCATCGCCAGGGCCAGGGTGCATCGTATGCCGGGGTGGCGGGGGCTTGCCTGCATGCGGTGTCTCCGTCAGTGTCCGTCGGTTAAAGCGACCGCACGGTCACGCGCGGCAGCAGCTGGCTGACCGTCGCGTTATCCATCCAGCCGGTTTCTTCGTTCAATGCATTGGCCGCGCCGCAGGCCACGCCAAGGCGCAGCGCTTCGGCCAGGTCGTCGCCCTGCAACAGGCCTGCGGTGATTCCCGCCAGGAAGCAATCGCCGGAACCGACGGTGTTGCGGACGGCATCCAATGCAAGCGTGGCGTGCCAGGCGCGTTGCGCGTCTACCGCGACGGCACCTTCGGCACCGAGCGTGACCACCGGATGCGCCACGCCGCTATCGAGCAGGTGGCGAGCGGCAGCGATGGCATCGTCGATACCGGTGACGTCGCGGCCGATCAGGTGCGCGGCCTCGTCGCCATTGGGTTTGAGCAGATAGGGCCGGGCGCGACTGGCATGGAAGAGGGTCTCGCCGCTGGCGTCGACTACGCAGGGAATATCGGCCGATGCGCAAAGTCGCGCATAGGTATCGGCGGCCATGCCCGTGGGCAGGCTGCCGCTCATCACCAGGGCCCGGCTGCCGGGAAGGGCGGTGCGGCAGGCCTCGAGAAGGGCATCGATTATTTCGGTTGCGATGGCGGGGCCGCGCTCGAGCACCTCGCTGGTACGCCCGTCGGCTTCGACGATGGCAAGGCAGGTGCGCAGGTCGCCGGGCATCGGGACGCCGATGAAGCTCACGCCGCGTTCGGCCAGGCGGTGGGTCAGGAATGCGGCATGCGCTTCATCGACCAGTCCGATCAACTGCACCTCTTTGCCCAATACGGCGAGCGCCTGCGCCACGTGTACACCCTTGCCACCGGGGGACACATGCGAGTGATCGGCGCGCATGACCTTGCCAGGTGCGAACTTACCTACCCGCAGCAGGCGGTCGATGGCGGTGTTGAAGCCAGCGACAGTGATCATGGCGTGGCTTCCAGCAGTACCCGCACTTCCCCTTGCGTGGCTTGTGCGGTGGTGCCGCCCACGCCACGGGTGGAGAGGCTGCCGCAAGCGCTGGCCCACCGCAGGGCAGGCACCAGGCCCATGCCGCGCAGCCATGCATGCAGGAATCCGGCGTCGAAGGAATCGCCGGCGCCGGTGGTGTCGACCACGGTCGAAAGAAACGCCGGCACCTGTACCTGCCTGTCGTCGTCCAGCGCGATGCAACCGCCGGCGCCACGCTTGATCACGACCCGGGCGCCATGCTTTGAAAGTACGTGCAAGGCCTCGCTGGCGTCGCGATGGCCTGCGATGGCACAAGCCTCGATCTCGTTGGGCAGGAACACGTCCAGGTGCGACAGCAGTGCCTGCCAGTCGCCCGCCCATGCCTGTGCCGGGTCGAATCCCGGGTCCAGCGAGGTGGTGACCCCGGCCATGCGTGCGCGCTCGAATAGCGTGGCCAGTCCCGACTGCATGCCGGTCTGGAGGAAATAGCTCGACACGTGCAAGTGCCCGGCACCGGCGAGCACGTCGTCGTCGATGTCATCGGCTTTCAGTGCGCCAATGGCACCGGGGAAGGTCACCAGCGCACGGTCGTGCGCGCCGGAAAGCACCACCGTGGCGCCGGTGGCCAGCGCACTGTCGCGGGCGACGCCGCGGGTATCGATGCCCGCTTCGGCAAGCGCCGCCACACAGGCATCACCGCGCTCGTCACGGCCGGTGCGGCCGGCAAAGCGCACAGGGTTCCCCAGCCGGGCCAGGCCCATGGCGCAGATCATCGATGAACTTCCCGGCGTTTGCCGGAAGCCGTTGGCCAGGATTTCGCCGCCGTGAACCGGGAGCTCGTTTACACCACTCAGGATGTAATCGAGATTGAGTTCGCCAGCGACGAGGGTCGGCTTCATGCGTCCTGATCCCCGCCATGAATGGCAAACTGGCCGACCACGCGCGTGAGCACGCCTTGCGAGGGAGCATCCGGTTCATGGCCGAGTTTCAGGCAATGGAAGAAGGCCAGCAGCTGCCCTACCAGCGCATGCAACAACAACTGTTGCGCCGCGGGCAGGGCATTCATCCCTGGCAGTTCCACCGCAAGGCCGGACGCGCCCAGGTGGTCGGCAGTGATGCCTTCGCCCACCACGACGCGGCGCCGGGCCAGGCCCTTGGCCGATAGCTCGCGAAGAAGGTCCGTTTCGTAGGCGCGCACCGCCGGATCAGACGACAGATACGCCACCAGCAGTCCATCGCGGCTAAGCCATGCCATCGGCCCATGGCGCAGCCCAAGGAAACTTTCCGCCAGCGTGACTACATCGCCACCGGACATCTCCAGCATCTTCAGTGCCGTCTCGCGGGCCACGCCGAGCGCAGCGCCACCGCCCAGGTAAACGGCCGTGGAGAATTCCCCGATGGCCAGCACCGCAAGGTTGTCTGCGTGTTCTTCCAATACTGTCCTTGCCAGCGTGGCCGCTGCATGGCCATCGTCCTGGCTTGCGCGCAGCAGGGCGCTGCCGGCCAGCAACAGGTTGGTGAAGCTGCTGGTCATCACCAGGCTGCGATCGTTGGTGCGTTCATCGAGCACGATCGCATCCAGCCGTGACTGGCTGGCATAGCGCGTGGCCAATGCGCCCCCGGCATTGCAGGTAAGCACCAGGTGCGCATAACCAGGTGCCTGCGCAAGCAGTTGGTCCACCACCCCGGTGCTTTCCGGGCTGTCTCCCGAGCGGGCGATGGATACCAGCAGGCCACGACCGGCTGGAAGCACCTGGGGGCGATGGGTAAGCAAGCTGCCCGCGGGGATGGCCTGGGTGGGTATGCCAAGGTTCCCCTGCAGCAGCGGCGCCAGGCATTCGCCGACATAAATCGAGCTGCCAGAACCGGTTAGCACGATATGTTCAGGCCACGCCGAAAGCGCATGCTCGAGCTTCGCGGCGGTATCGGCGGTGGCCATCGCCTCGCAGGTGGCCACCCAGGTGTCCGGTTGCTGCAGGATCTCCGCGAGCGTATGCAGGTAGCCATGGGCCTCCTGCTCGTGCCGCGAAGCAGTGCGAAGGGAGGCGAGATTGAGCGATGAGGGTTTGACAGGCATCGAGGCTTGATCGAATATGTTGGGAAACGAAAGCAAACGAAAGTTTCGATTTCAGGGTAACCGGAATGAAAAGCGACATGCAAGCACCTAATCACCAGGCACCTACACTCGCCACGCTCAACCTGCCACATGGCAAGCGCACGCGCCTGCATCGCATGCTCTACGGGCATGGCCCGGGCAACGGCACCTTGCTGGTGCTGCCGCTGGACCAGGGGCTGGAGCATGGTCCCACCGATTTCTTCCCGCATCCGCCGGCGGTAGATCCCGAGTACCAGTTCCGCCTGGCCGAAGCTGGCGGATTCTCGGCGATCGCTTTAGGGATTGGCCTTGCCAGCAAGTACATGGGTCCGTACGCCGGCAAGGTGCCGCTGATCCTGAAATTGAACGGCAAGACGAATATTCCCAGTGACGGGGACGCGACCTCGCCATTGTTCGCCTCGGTCGAGGACGCCGTGCGCCTGGGTGCGGACGCGGTGGGATACACGCTGTACGTCGGCTCGCCGCGACAGCACGAGGAACTGGCCCAGTTACGCCAGGTGCGCGAGGACTGCGACCGTTACGGCATGCCGCTGGTGCTGTGGTCCTATCCGCGCGGTTCAGCGATCGATGCCCGCGGTGGCAAGGGCTCGCTTTATGCGCAGGATTACGCCGCCCGCGTCGCGCTGGAAGTGGGCGCTGACATCGTGAAACTGCATGAGCCGGACGGCACCCGGAAGAACGTGCCGCCGCCGTACGACACGCTCGACGAAGACGCAGGCGCGCGTACGTCGCGCGTGGTCCGCTCGGCCGGGCGCACCATTGTCCTGTTCTCCGGCGGCGAGAAAAACGACGACGATGCCGCGGTGTTGCGCAAGGTGGAGTTCTACATGCAGTCGGGCGCCACGGGCGTGATGTTCGGCCGCAACATGTGGCTGCGCCCGTTCGAGCAGGCCGTGGCCCTGACCCGCCAGGTGCATGACATCATGCGTGGTTATTCGCGTTGAGGGGAAAGGGCATGGACACGGCGGACTGGAACGGTTGTGGTTGCTGCGCGCCGCCCGCGCGCATGGCGGCCATGTCCGACGGTGACAGGAACCCGCTGGAAGCCTCACCTGCCCAGGCTGATCTTCGCCTGGTCGATTTCGCGCCGCGAAGCATGCTGCACGGAGCGGTAAACCGGGTGGAGCGGCCACGCTTCCCGGTGATCGACGTGCACACCCACCTCACCTGGATGCGCCACACGCGTGGCGGGGTGTCGCTGGGTGAGGACATGTTGTCCTTCGCTGACGCCAACGCGCTCGTACCCTTGCTCGACCGCAAGGGCATCCGCTGCATGGTGAACCTTACCGGCGGCGTGGGCCGGGGCCTTGAAGATTCCATCGCGCGGTTCGACAAGGTGGCGCCGGGCCGCTTCATGACCATGACAGAGCCATCGTTCCATCTTTTTGGCGAAGCGGACTATCCAGCCTTGCAGGCGCAAGAACTCGAGCGCGCCCATCGCGCGGGCGCATGCGGGTTGAAGCTGCTGAAGACCCTGGGCCTGTACCTGCGCGAGGGCATCGATGAGGGGCAACTGGTGGGTCTGGACGACGCCCGCTTCGATCCCATGTGGGAAACCTGCGCGGCGCTGGGCCTGCCGGTGTTCCTGCATACCGCCGATCCGCTGGCGTTTTTCCAGCCCACCGATCGCCACAACGAGCGCTACGAGGAACTGGCCCAGCACCCGGACTGGTCGTTCTACGGCGAAGGTTTTCCTTCCCATGCGCAATTGATGCAAGCGCGCGACCGGGTGATTGCCCGGCACCCGCGCACCACCTTCGTGCTGCTTCACGTCGGCAACCAGGGCGAAGACCTCGATGCCATCGAGGCGACGCTCGACGCGCATGCCAATGTGCACCTGGACATCAGTGCGCGCATCGGCGAGCTTGGCCGCCAGCCGCGACGCAGCCAGCGTTTCTTCGATCGCTGGCAGGATCGCATCCTGTTCGGCACCGATGCCGTGCCGCCGCCCTTTGGCAACGCCGTGCCCCAGCAGTTGCTGGGCGATGAACTTTACGAGATCTACTACCGGTTCCTCGAAACCGACGACGAATACTTCGACTACGCGCCCGCGCCCATGCCGCCGCAGGGACGTTGGTCCATCTACGGACTGGGCTTGTCTTCGGCTATCCTGCGCAAGGTTTACCACGACAACGCCGCGCGACTGCTCAAGCTCGACGCGCTGCCCGATGACGCCTGAAGGACGATGAGCAAACCAAGCCCGGCACCACCACCCAAGCTCCTGGTCGAGGAGCGCCAGCGCCAGATCGTGGAACTGGCGCGCGCCGAGGGCCGCGTGACGGTGGAAGGCCTGGTCGAGCGCTACGGCATCTCGGCGGTAAGCATTCGCCGCGACCTCGAATACCTCGAGCAGGTGGGCTCGCTCAAGCGCTCGCACGGCGGCGCGGTGCCCGCGGCGTCCTCGCAGCTGGATGTGCCGCTGCCGATCAAGGAAACCCGCCGCCTGCCGGAGAAGCGCCGTATCGGCGAAGCCGCCGCGCGCATGATCGCCGACGGCGAGACGATCATCCTGGACTCCGGTTCCACTACGGTCGAGATCGCGCGGCAGATCCGCCAGCGCAAGTGGAAGTCGCTTACCGTGATCACCAATGCGCTCAATATCGCGCTGGAACTGAGTGGCCTGCCCAGTGTCCGCGTGATGATGCTCGGCGGCATGCTGCGACAGACATCCTATTCACTGGCCGGCCCCGACGCCGAACAGGCGCTATCGCGGCTCACCGCCGATCGCCTGTTCCTGGGTGTCGATGGCCTGGATCCGGCAGTGGGCGTGACCACACCCGACCCGCAGGAGGCCTCGTTGAACATGCTGATGATCAAGGTATCGCGCGAGGTGGTAGCGGTGCTCGATGCCACCAAGCTCGGCCAGCGCAGCCTTTCGGTAATTGCCCCGGTGCGCAGCCTGCATGTGGTCATCACCGACACCAGCGCATCGAAAGTCCACGCCGATGCCATCCGCAAGCAGGGCGTGGAACTGGTCCTGGTGTAGCCCGATCCGGTCGCGGGCTACCGGGTTGCCCAGGCGCGGACGTGGGCGGCGAAGCCGACGCAGTCGGTGAAGCGGTTGTAGAGGGGTACCGGAGCCATGCGGATCACGTCAGGTTCGCGCCAGTCGCCGATCACGCCGTTGTCCGTCAGGTATTCAAACAGCGACCGGCCGGCATCGCGGCCGGCCTTGACGCGGATCGACAGCTGCGATCCGCGGCGGGCGGGCTCGGCCGGCGTTACCACTTCGAGCACGTCGGCGAGGTCGGTCTGGATCAGCCATTCAAGGTAACCGGTGAGCTTGCGCGACTTCTCACCGATGCGCGGCATGCCGGCCTCGTGGAAGATATCCAGTGACATGCGCAGCGGCGCCAGCGACAGGATCGGCGGGTTCGACAACTGCCAGCCTTCAGCGCCGGGCGTGGCCTGGAAATGCGGGCCCATCTGGAAACGCGTGGCCTTGTCGTGGCCCCACCAGCCGGCGAAGCGCGGCAGGTTCGCGGTGGCATGCCGCTCGTGGACGAAGACACCCGCCACGGCACCCGGTCCGCCGTTCAAATACTTGTAACTGCACCAGATAGCGAAGTCGGGACCGGCATCGTGCAGGTTCAGTATCGTGTTGCCCACCGAGTGGGCAAGGTCGAAACCCACCATCGCACCGTGGGCATGGCCTAGCCGGGTGATGGCGCCAAGGTCGAACGATTGCCCCGTGCGGTACTGCACGCCAGGCAGCATCACCAGCGCGAGCTTCGCGCCATGTTCGGTGATGGCGCGCTCGATTGCACCGATCGAGATGCTGCCGTTGGGCTCGTCGGCCTCCAGTTCGATAAGCGACGTGGCGGGGTCGAAGCCGTGGAACTGGATCTGCGATTCAACCGCGTAACGATCGGTGGGAAAGGCGCCCGCTTCGATCAGGATCGAGTGGCGCTCGGGTGTGGGACGGTAGAAGCTCACCATCATCAGGTGCAGGTTCACACCCAGGGTATTCATCGCCACCACTTCCGACGGAAGGGCGCCCACGACCTCGGCCAGGTTGTCGCGCACGTATTCGTGGTACGACAACCACGGCAGCTTGCCTCTGAAGTGGCCTTCCACCGCAAGTTCCCCCCAATAGTCGAGCTCCGACGCGATCGCCTCGCGCACGCTGCGCGGTTGCAGCCCCAGGGAATTACCGCAGAAGTAAAGGCTGTCGTGCCCTTCGTGCGGCGGGATCAGGAAGCGGTCACGAAAACCCTTGAGCGGGTCGGCGTCGTCCTGGGCCTGCGCCCAGGCCTGGTCGTTGCGGTAATCCATGATGCGGCTCACTGCGGTAAATGATTGGCTACGTCGTCACAGCCGGCATCGAACGAGGCCTGCCAGCGGGCGTCGCCCGTGGCCGGACGCACGCAGCGCACCTGGATGGCAAGGTTGCCACTGAAGGCGTAGCGCTCGTGGTAGGTGAACTTCTCGCCGGTTTCCTGCGCGGTATAGAAGTAGTCGTTCGGCGTGGCGGCGCGATGAGTGTCGGGTGCGTAGCCGTTGAGCTGGCGCGCGCGCGCGGTCAGCTGGCCCATCCACGACTGGTAGCCTGCCAGGTTGCCCGCCTGTTTGACCGACACCGTCACCCGTGACAGCGTCTTGGTGCCGACGGGCGAGGGGTCGGGCACCTGGAACACCTGGGTTTCCGGATCGCCCTGGGTTTGCATGATCGGCACCCAGCTGTCGGGCACGCTGAAGCGCACGGCGCCTTTGGCCATGGTGATGTCGCCGGCCATGGCAGGCGCCTGGAACAGCAGCCCAATGGCGGCGAAGGCGGCTAGGTGCACGCAGCGCGGAAGGATCATTCGGTTCAATTCCCGGGTCTAGGGTTTAGTGTCGCTCGAAACGGCTGCGAGGCAATTGCAGCCATTCCAGCGCGGTGCCATGGAACAGGCGTTCGCGGCTTTCGTCATCCAGGCCGAGCGAGTCGATACCGCTGCCGGGAACCTGTTCGCCCAGCGGGAAGGGATAGTCGGTGCCCAGCATTACCTGCGATACGCCGGCCGTGTCGAGAAGGTATTGAAGTGCACGCGGATCGTGCACGCAGGAATCGAAATACAGCCGGTGCATGTACTCGCGGGGATTTCGCGCATTGTCGGTGGCTACCAGGTCCGGACGCATGCGAAAGCCGTGTTCGATGCGGCCAATGCTTGCCGGGAAGCTGCCGCCGCCGTGGGCCAGCATGATGCGCAGCTGCGGCAGGCGTTCGAGCACGCCACCGAATACCAAGGAACATGCCGCGCGGGATTGTTCGGCGGGCATGCCTACCAGCCAGGGCATCCAGTAGCGCGGCATGCCCGCCGCCCCCATCATGTCCCACGGATGCACCAGGACCGCCGCGCCCAGATCGGCGGCGGCCTCGAAGAAGGGGAAGAGCTCCGGTGCGTCGAGGTTCCAGTCGTTGCAGTGCGAGCCGATCTGGACACCTTGCAAGCCCAGTTCGTCCACACAGCGTTCCATCTCCTGGATGGCGAGCGTGGGCGATTGCAGCGGTACGGTACCGATGGCGGCATAGTGGCGGCGATGGTCATGGCACAGGCGTGCGGCGTGGTCGTTCAGGAACCGGTGAAGCTCCAGCGCCTGGTGGCCCTTGGCCCAGTACGAGAACAGCACAGGCACCGTGGAGATCACCTGCACGTCCACGCCATGCCGGGCGTAGTCGGCGATGCGGTGCTCGGCATCGAAGGCGGATTCCCACACCTCGCGGAAGAATTTTCCGTCCTTGTAGATCCGGTGCGATCCCCCGGCGTGCTGCATCACGGGGAAACGGTCGTCGCCGTATTTGGCGGCGAGGTCCGGCCACTGCCTGGGCAGGATGTGGGCGTGGGTATCGATCTTCAGCATGGTGCCAAGTGTAACCTGCCGACCGCCCTCGACGGCACTTAACGTCGTTGAAGGATATGATTGATTGTATTGACGTTATCTACCAGCCGGTCGCTAACGGTAGCTATCTGGTCGGCGGCGCCCGTTAGGCGTCCCCCGGCCAGTGCGGTGACGATTTCCCGCTGCCGGGAGCGCAGGTCCGGCAGGGCCTCGGGGGGCCGTGAATGACGCAGGGCATCGGCCAATTCATGCAACGCCCCGGACGAATCACGCACCAGTGGCGAAACCAGGTCCCAGTTGAGCTGATCGCCCACGTCGTCCGCCATGGCCTCAAGGGTCATCGCCGTGCGGGCCAGGCGGTTACCGTTGGCAAAAAGGGTCTGCGCCATTTCCATCAGGTGCACGGGTGTGGCAGGTTCCGAGCGCATGCGGTCGAGCGAAGCCTGGGCGTTTGTGCGTGCAGTGCGGGAAAGCGTGCGCGCGTCGCGGCGCTCGCGGACATGGGCTGGCCCGGACAGGGTGGCAAGGTACGCTGCATAGGCGTCGAGCATGTCGGCCAGCGCGGCGTGCGCGCGCGTGCGCTCCCACGTGGGCCACAACACGTAGGCTACCAGCGCCATGACCGACCCCAGCACGGTGTTGAGCACGCGGTCGCTCATGGCCGCGGTGGACTCCACGCCATCAAAGGACAGCAGGATCACCACCGTACCGGTGAGCGCCGCCACCGCGATGCCATAGTGCGCCGTGGCGAGATAACGGAAGGCCACGCACAGGATCGCCAGCACCGCGATGTGCGCCCACGGTGCATCAGGGGTGAAGCGCAACACCAGGGTGGTGAGCACCAGGCCAAGCACCGTACCCACCACGCGCAGCAAGCCGAAATTCAAGGTGGCGGCGAAATCCGGCCGCAGCACGATGGCAGCGGTCATCGGTAGCCAGTAGCCGTGCGGCAGGTGGGCATAGCGGGAGATGGCCAGCGCAAGGGTAAGCACGACCGCGCAGCGCACCGCGTGCCGGAAGGCGATGGACTGCGGAATCATGTTCGCGCGCATCGCCGCGAGCGCCGAACCACTGCGTAGCGCCGTGGGAAGGCTGCTTTCGGCAGTCTCGGCGCGGATTTCGCCCCGGCTGCCGGCCCAGTTGGCATTACGGACGGCCGCGGCCAACTGACCGGACAAGGCATGCACGTGGTTGCCGGCGAAGCTGGGCTGGGCCTCCCCGAACAACGCCCGTTCGCTGGCCTGCAGGGTTTTCAGCGCAGCTTCCGCGCGTGTCGGCGGCCCGGCTTCGTCCAGCGCACGGGCCACCCCGCGCAGCACCCGTGCGGCGTCCGCGCGGATCATCTCGCCCACGCCGCTGCCCACGCCGAGCTCCTGCATGGTGATCAGTTCCAGGCGGATCCGTTCGGCGATGTCCAGCAGTACGCGGAAGGCTTCCATCGCGCGCCCGCGAGCATGGAAACGCCCCAGCAAGGTGTGCTGCAGGGTGGTCATCGCCTCGGTAAGCGCGGGTGCTTCGTTGCCCTGGCCCTTCGGTTGTGCGGCAAGCGCCGCCAGGCCACGGTAGACCTCAGCCAGGGCATGGCGCTCGGGCCGGTACCGTTGCAGCGGCCACGCGGCGATCGAGAACAGCGCCAGCAACATGCCGCCGGCGAAGATCAGCAGCGATGCACCGATGGCCTGGCCCACAGGCAAGGGCGTGGCGGCGGTGATCACCAGCAGCAACATGCTGGTCATCCCCACGCGCGCGATGTCCGGACCGAAGATCACCAGCATGCCGCCGAAGAATCCTAGCACCGCGGTCGCCAACGACAGCGTGAGCGGATGGCCGCCGACCAGGAAACCCAGGAGCGCGGCACCCCCCGCCGCCAGTGCCGCCAGGAAAAGTCGTTGCAGGCGTTGCTGGTAGGGGCCGGGCTGGTCCGAGAACATTGTGTCCAGCGCGCCCGCGGCGATGCCGATGCCGATGCCCTCGTGCCCCGTGGCCACGCCGATGGCCAGCGGGATCGCCACTGCCGCAGCGTTGCGCAGCGCCACGCGCATCGGCACGTCGGGCCGGCGCGTGGTGGTGAGCGACTGCAGCACGCTGCGGGGAAGGGAGAATCCCGAGGTCATCCGTTGCTCGTTGGAGAAGGGGCTGCGGGCAGCCCCGTGGCTTTTATGCGCGGCCGGCGAATTCGCCGGTGAGGGTGTTCACCGTGACCTTCTCACCCGTGGTGATGTACTCAGGCACCTGTACTTCCACACCGGTTTCGAGCGTGGCGGGCTTGGTGCGCTTGGTGGCGCTTGCGCCTTTCAACTCCGGCGCGGTGTCGGTGACGGTAAGCACCACGCTGGTCGGCACCAGCAGGCCAACGGGCGCTTCGTCGATCAACTGCACGTAATACCCTTCCAGCCCCTCGACGATATAGCCGGCGTTGTCGCCGACAATCTCCGGCGGCAGCAGGTACTGCGTGTAGTCTTCAGCGTCCATGAACACGAAGACTTCGCCATCCATGTAGGAGTAGGTGGCCTGGCGGCGGCTGAGTTCCACTTCCCTCAGTTCGTCTTCGGCGCGTTGCGAAAGGTCGAATTTGCGCCCCCCGGGGATCGAATACAGGGTGAAGCGGAAGGTAACGTTGCCGCCACGCGCGCTTGGCGAGCTGCGCTCGATGTCACGCACCTGGTACACGGTGCCGTCGTGCTCGATCACGGTACCGCGCTTGACGTCGGAAGCTTTCATGCGAAGGGCTCGGGTGTTGGGCTGGAAAGGAATTACTTCGGCTGCAGGCGCACGGCGCCGTCCAGGCGGATGGTCTCGCCGTTGATGTAACGGCTCTGCACGATGAAGCCCACCGTGCTTGCGAATTCCTCAGGCTTGCCCAGGCGTGCCGGGAACGGGATGGTAGCGGACAACGATTCCTGCACCTGGGGCGTCATGCTGTCGACCATCGGTGTCCAGAAGATGCCCGGGGCGATGGTGACCACACGGATGCCGAAGCGCGAAAGCTCGCGCGCCATGGGGAGTGTCATGCCCACTACACCACCCTTGGAGGCCGAGTACGCTGCCTGGCCGATTTGGCCTTCATAAGCGGCGACCGAGGCGGTGTTGATGATCACGCCACGTTCGCCGTCCTCGCCGGCATCGTTGCCCTGCATCAGGTTGGCCGCGGCCTTGGCCACATTGAAGCTGCCCACCAGGTTCACCATGATGGTGTTGCTGAAGTTCGACAGCGGCATCGCGCCGTCCTTGCCCACCACGCGGCCGGCGCCGAGGATGCCGGCGCAGTTCACCAACACGTTCAGGCCACCCATGACCTCGCGCGCGGCGGCGACGTTCTTTGCCACGTCGTCTTCGGAGGTCACATCCACCCGGCGGAAATGCGCGTTGTCGCCCAGCGCCTCGCAGGACGAGGCGCCTTTCGCGTCGTTGACGTCGAATAGCGCGACCCTGGCGCCGTTGTCCACCAGGTGGCGGGCCACCGCGTAGCCCAGGCCGGAGGCTCCGCCGGTGATCACGGCCTTGACGTTTTCCAGATGCATGGGGAGGGTCCTGTGCGTGGTGCAAAGACCGTCATCTTACCCGAGCGCAAGCCTTACCTGCAGGGCGGAATCGTGGCGCATGCGGGCGAACGGCAGGACGGGCGGCGGCGGATTGGCCGGAACCGCCAGCTCCCTTTGCCACAGGCCCACATCGTGCCACCGGCCGAGCTTGTAGCCGCTGTGGCGCCATACGCCGGCGGGCTGGAAGCCGAGCGCGCCGTGCATGGCCACGCTGCTTTCCCCGGGCAGCGTGATCGCCCCCACCGCCTGGTTGAAGCCCTGCATCTGCATCACGTCCAGCAGGCAGGTGTACAGGCGCCGCGCGATACCGCGCCGGCGCGCGTTTTCATGCACGTAAACCGAGGTCTCGGCGATCCAGTCGTAGGCGGCGCGGTCACGGAAGCGCCCCGCGTAGGCATAGCCGAGTACCGCGCCGTCGTCTTCGAACACCAGCCATGGGTAGTGGGCCAGCCGCGCCTGGATGCGCTGGGCCATGGTGTCGGTGCCGGGCAGTTCCGTCTCGAAGGTGATGGCCGTATGCAGCACGGCCGGGGCATAGATGTCGTGGCAGGCGGCGGCGTCGCCGGCGGTGGCGATGCGGATCATGCGAGGGATTTTTCCATGAAGATGCTATGCGGCGTGGCGCGATGGCTGCCGAAGCTGCCGCAGCGGCGGTAGCCGGCGCGTTCGTAGAGTTCCTGGGCTTCGGTCTGGGCGGTGCCTGATTCGAGCCGTACCAGCTTGCCGCCCGCGCGGCGGATTTCGTCTTCAAGGGCTTCGAGCAGCTGCTTGCCCAGGCCCAGGCCGCGCACGGTGGGGATGACATACATCTTTGCCACTTCCACATAGTCGCCGTGGTCGGCGAAGGCGCCGCAGGCCACTGGCACGCCGTCCACCCGCGCGGTCAGGAACGTGACATTCGGACGGTGCAGCGGCGAGGCGGCGTCACCCGGGCGGCGCTCGCTTTCGGGATAAAGCTCTGCGAGATAGCCTTCGAACTGTTCGATCAGCGGCACGATGTCCCCGGCCCCGGGGTCGTCGACCTGGAAGGTAAGCCGGGGCGGTTGCCTGGCCACCGCTTATAGATCCCTGATGAAGAAGCGGTCGCAGCTGAAATGACCGGTGCCGCCCATCGCGCGGTTCAATGGCACGAAGCCGTGGCGGCGGTAAAGCGTTTGCGCTGAATCCATGCCGGTAAGCGTTTCCAGGTAGCAACGCTTAAAGCCCATGCGCCGCGCCGCCTCAAGGCAGCACTGCATCATCGCCGCGCCTGCCCCGATGCCGCGCGCGCTGGGCAGGAAGTACATCTTGCGCAGTTCGCAGACGTGTTCTTCCGGCGCGTTGATCAATGGTGCGATGCCGGCGCCGCCGGCAACCTCACCATCCATGATCACCACGTAATAGGCGGTGTTGTCATGTGCATAGGCTTTGGCCATGCAATCCACTTCTTCATCATGGATGGCGAAGCCCGGCCCGTCGGCGCCGAACTCGGGCATTACCTGGCGGATGATCGCCGCCATGGCGGCATCGTCGCGGGGTTCGATCGGGCGGATCTGGAAGCTGGGACTCATGGATGACCGTCGGGGCTGCGGTAGAGGGTTCCATCCTTCATCACCAGCACCGGATGGGCAAGGTCTTCGATGTGGGCACTGGGATCGCCCGAGAAAGCGGCAAGGTCGGCGCGCATGCCCACGGCAATGCGGCCGAAGTGGTCGCCCTGGCGAAGGATACGCGCGGCCACGTCGGTGGCGGCGTGAAGCGCCTGGGCCGGGGTCATGCCGTCGCGCACCATGGCAACGGGCTCGCGCCAGTTGGTGCCATGGGCGAACACGCCCACGTCGGAGCCATTACCGATGGTCACGCCCACTTTGAGCGCGGTACGGAAGGCGTGTTCTGCTTCGCGCATGTTGTCGGTGGGCGGATCGCCGGGCTTGTAGTGGTGGAAGTATTCCTCGGTGGCATCTACCGCGGTGAGCGTGGGCTCATAGGTGGTGCCCTGTTTTTTCATTTTGGCAAACGTGGCTTCGTCGGTGCCGTAGCCGTGTTCGATGGTATCCACGCCGGCGGCCACCGCCATCGCCACGCCTTCGCGCGAGGCGGCATGGGCTGCCACCGGCCGGCCGATCAGGTGGGCGGTATCCACGATGGCCTTGAGCTCAGCCTCGGTGAAGGTGGGCGCGGTGGTGCCATCGGGACCCACGCGGTAATCGGCATACAGCTTGATCCAGTCCGCGCCGCGGGCCGCCTGTTCGCGCACGGCGCGCATGGCTTCATCGGTGCCGCTTACTTCCTGGGCGCCGGAGGGAAGGTCGAGATCGGGGCGGAAGCCGCGGGGGCCTGGGCCGTAACTGGCCGTGGCGACGATCGCGCGGGTGGCTACGAACATCCGCGGCCCGGGGATCAGGCCTTCGTTGATCGCGCGCTTGATGGACACATCGCCGAAACCCGCGCCCTCGGTGCCCAGGTCGCGCAACGCGGTAAACCCGGACATCAGCGTGTCCCGCGCATGGGCGGCGGCCTCGAGCACGCGATAGTCCGGCGCTTCCTTCAGCACCTGGTCGTTCCACAGGGTTTCGTTGTAAGGATGCAGGAACACATGCGAGTGAAGATCGATCAGGCCCGGCATCAGGGTGGCGCCGGGCAGGGCGATCTCGCGGACATCGGCGGCCGGATGCAAGCCCTCGCGCGGACCGACGCCGGCAATCACGCCATCGCGCACCAGTACGGCCCAGCCGGCATGGGCGGTATTGCCCTCCGACGTCCAGACACGGTCGGGCAGCAGCAGGATATCGCGGGCGGCAACGGGTGCAGCCGCGGCCACGAGCAACGCAACGAAAAGGATGGCGCGTGTCATGGAGCTCCCCAGTCAACCGGAAACCCGATGATAGCCCGCTCAGGTCGCGGTGCGTGCCCGCGTCACCCGGCTGGCGGTTTCCTTGCCCAGTTGCGCGGCCAACCACGCGCCCGTGGCGATCAGCAGATCCAGGTCCACACCGGTTTGCATGCCCATGCCATGAAGCATGTACACCACGTCTTCGCTGGCGACGTTGCCGGTGGCGCCCTTGGCGTACGGACAGCCGCCGGTGCCGGATACGGCGCTGTCCACAACGCGTACGCCTTCTTCCAGGCAGGAAAGGATATTGGCCAGGGCCTGGCCGTAGGTGTCGTGGAAGTGCACGGCCAGCGCTTGCATGGGCACTTCAGCGGCGACGGCGCGCAGCATGTCGCGGGCCTTGGCCGGCGTGCCCACGCCGATGGTGTCGCCGAGCGAAACTTCATGGCAGCCCAGTTCATGCAGCGCCCTGGCCACGCGCACGACATCGGTGAGCGGCACGTCGCCCTGGTAAGGGCAACCCAGCACCGTGGACACATAACCGCGCACGGTTACGCCATCGGCGCGGGCACGCGCCAACACCGGCCTGAAGCGGTCGATGCTTTCATCGATCGAGGCGTTGATGTTTTTCTGGTTGAAGGCTTCCGAGGCCGCGGTGAACACGGCGATCTCGGTGACACTCACGGCGCGGGCGCGCTCATAACCCTGTTCGTTGGGCACCAGCACCGGGTAGGTTACGCCCGGCACCTTGCGGATGCCGGTGTATACCTGCGCTGCGTCGGCCAGCTGCGGCACCCATTTGGGACTGACGAAGCTGGTGGCTTCCACCACGGAGAGACCCGTGGAGGACAAACGGTCGATCAGCGCGATCTTGACGTCCGCGGGAAGGAGGGTTTTTTCATTCTGCAGCCCATCACGCGCGCCTACTTCGACAATGCGTACGAAAGTTCCGGAGTTCATCTGATAAATCCTCAAGCTTTATCGTTGGCGGCCAGGCGGGCGAGCACGCGGTCCGCTTCAACGAAGTCGCCCTGTTCGGCGCTTATCGATTCGATGGTACCGTCGCGCGGCGCCTTCAAGGCCAGCTCCATCTTCATCGCTTCCATCACCAGCAACTCCTGGCCGGCGGTGACGGTATCGCCGGGTTTCACGCGCACCAGCACGATGCGACCGGGCATCGGCGCCAGCACGCGGTCGTCGCCCGCGGTGTCGGCCAGGATCCAGGCGAAGGCCGGGGCGCGTTCGAAGGCGTGGCGGAAGCCGGCGGCGTCGTGCACGGCCACGTGCGCGGCATCCAGGTGCACCCGAAGGCGCCGTGCGTGTCCATCGAAACGTGCGGTAAGCACACCATCGGCCAGGCGCGCGCCGGACACCTCCGTGCTGGCATCGCCGAACCTCAGGTGATACGTACCGTCGTGGCCATAGGCGGCGATGTCACGGCGTTCGCCGTCCACCACCAACGCGACCAGACGCTTGCCCGGGTGCGCGTTGCGCCAGGCGTCGTTGGCGGCCCACGGTGAATGTGGATCGCCCGCCGACGCCGTGGCCCGGCCTTCTTCGTCCAGCAGCACGGCGGTCGCGGCGGCGAATACGTCACCGTCGGCCGATGGCGTGGCGCCTTTGAGGAACTGATCCAGGTGCCGGTCGAGATAGCCGGTATCGATGTTGCCTTCCACCACCACCGGATGGCGTGCCAGGCGTTCAAGGAACGCGATGTTGGATGCAGGCCCCACGATCTCGCAGGCGGCCAGCGCCTCGCGCAGGCGCTCGAGCGCGCGCGGCCGGTCGCGATCGACGACGATGAGCTTGGCGATCATCGGGTCGTAGAAGATGCTCACCGTATCGCCTTGCACCACGCCGGCATCCAGCCGCACATGCGCTGAAGGTTCGGGCAGGCGCAGGTGCGTGAGCTTGCCCGAGCCCGGCAGGAAGTTCTGCTCGGGATCCTCCGCATACAGGCGCACCTCGATGGCATGGCCGCGGGCCTCGACGTCGCCCTGGGCCAGTGGCAGGTAGCCACCGGCGGCGATGCGCAGCTGCCATTCCACCAGGTCCAGGCCGAGCGTTTCCTCGGTCACCGGGTGTTCCACCTGCAGCCGTGTATTCATCTCCATGAAGAAAAATTCCCCGTCCTGGGCGACGATGAATTCCACGGTGCCCGCGCCCACGTAACCCACTGCCTGTGCGGCGGCCACGGCGGCCTCGCCCATGCGCGCGCGGCTGGCCATGTCCAGGAACGGCGAGGGCGTTTCTTCGAGCACCTTCTGGTAGCGGCGCTGCGCTGAACATTCGCGCTCGTTCAGATGGATGACGTGGCCATGCGTGTCGCCGAACACCTGGAATTCGATATGGCGCGGGTGATCGACATAGCGCTCCAGGATCACCCGCGTGTCGCCGAAGGCACTGGCCGCTTCGCGTTGCGCGGACGCCAGCGCTTCGGCGAAGGCCTCGGCGTTGCGCACGATGCGCATGCCCTTGCCACCACCGCCGGCGGCGGCCTTGATCATCAGCGGGAAACCCGTTTTGGCTGCCTGTCCGGCCAGATGGGCCGGATCCTGGTTTTCCCCGTGGTAACCGGGCACCAAGGGCACGGCGTGTTTTTCCATCAGCGCCTTGGCGGCGGCCTTCGAACCCATGGCATCGATGCTTTCCGGGCGCGGGCCGATGAAGACGATGCCGGCCGCGGCGCAGGCACGGGCGAAGCCTGTGTTCTCGGACAGGAAACCGTAGCCGGGATGGATGGCCTGGGCACCGGTCTTCTTCGCCACCTCGATGATGGCATCGCCGCGAAGGTAGGAATCGGCCGGGCGCGGTCCACCGATCGGCCAGGCTTCGTCGGCCAGGCGCACATGCTGGGCGCCGGCGTCGGCTTCGGAGTACACCGCCACCGTCCTGATGCCGAGCCGGCGGCAGGTACGGATGACGCGGCAGGCGATCTCGCCGCGGTTGGCAATGAGGATGCAATCGAACATGCGGGTAGGGCCCTGATGCGGCGAATCCAAACCATGAAAGCTAGCAGATTCCGGGTGAGGGGCCGATTGCGTTGCAGCAATCAAAGGCGCTTTCGGATGACGTCGAACAGTGGCGTGGCCTTTCGAAGCACGGGGTCCGGCGTGCCGGCCTCGACGGCTTGCCAGTACCGCCAGGGCACCTTGCCGGTACCCAGTTCGTAGTCCATGGCATCCCAGGTGTCTTCGCGGAAGCTGTAGAACGCCCAATGCACGCCGTTGGTGTCAAGCGTACCGATGACATCTTCGAGATAACCTGCGCACCCGGCCAGTTGCCGGACGCAACCGAATTCGGCAGCGACCAGGCGGTTGGCCGGGATGGCGTGGCGGGCAGCCCAGTCCATCGGGATCTTCAGGTACGCCTTGACCCGCCCTGCATCGAAGTTCAGCTGTTTTCCACCGAAGGGAACGACACCTGGATAGGCATAGGGTTTGCGCCGCTTGAGGTTCGGCGCGCTGGTGACGGCGTATGGCTCGTACATGTGGAAGGCATAAAGCACGCGGGTGTCGCCCAGGGGCGCCGGCCAATAGTCGAAGGCATCTGCGGCGGCGTACCAGCCAGCGTCGACCATGATCGGGGTGGTTTTGTCGACTTCGCGGATGGCGGCGATCACCCTGGCATAGAACGCCGGCAGGTTGCGTGCGCCCTTTCTTTCCCGCGCGAACCACGCGGCCATGGCGGCGGGCGGGGCGTGCTCGGGCAGGCCGCCAAGTTTTTCCGGCGCCGGCTCGTTGATGATGTTGTAGGCAGCAATCGCCGGGTGGTCTCTTAGCGCGGTGGCAGCATCGCGCCAGTAGCGCGCCGCCGTGTCCCAGTGTTTGCGATCACGCCAGAGCCGGTCGTCGAAACGATCGCCGTTGTTCTGCGACCAGCGCATCCATGGCAGCGACAGCGGCGCCACCACTACCTTCAGGCCTGCTGCATGCGCGCGATCAAGCGTTGCGCGCAATGTCGCAAGGTCATCCGTATCGAGCGTACGGTAGTCGTCGGCATTGCCGATGAGGAAATCGCGCTGGGCTGGTTTCCATTTATCGAAGGACAGGCGAACCCAGGTGGCGCCATGACCCTTGAGTGCCTGGAAATAGGCGCGGTCCGGCGGCAGCCGGTTGAAGCTGTTGCCGCCATGCCTGGGGATGTTCCAGAAGGTGATGAGGTCGGCGGCCGCGATCGGGGCGCTGGCGGCGAGGCCGGCGAACGTGATGAACACGAGGGCCAAGGGGCGGTGACGGGATGCCATGACAATCCTTGTCGTTTGCGCAGGCGTTGAGTCCAGGCCATGCGCCTGTGCGGTTCGGGGAGGTTAGTTACGCCATGTCGGCCCGCGTTTTTCAAGAAAGGCCTGCAAGCCTTCCTGGCCTTCGGCCGACACCCGGAGGCGGGAGATCAACGCGGCGTTTTCGATATCCATGCGATGGGCTTCATCGGCAGTCTGCCCGCCCATGGCCAGCGCCAGTATCTTCGCTTCGCGCTGCGCCTCCGGACCGCCGGGCCACAGCAGGGCCACGGCATTGGCCACGGCGTTGTCGAGCTCGTCGGCCGGGACCACCTCGTGCAACAGGCCGATGCGCTGGGCGTGGCTGGCGTCGAATACCTCGCCGGTAACGAACAGGCGCCGCGCATGGCGCAGGCCGATGGCAGCCACCACGTAAGGGGAGATAACCGCCGGTACCAGCCCGAGTTTCACCTCCGACAGCGAGAACTTCGCCCCGAAGACGCCGATGGCGATGTCGCAGCAGGCGATCAGGCCCACACCGCCCCCGTAGGCGGCGCCATTGACGCGGGCGACGGTGGGTTTGGAGAGGAACTGCAGGCGGTGCATCAGCGCGGCCAGGCGTTCGGAGTCGGCCCGGTTCTCAGCCTCGCTGGCGCCGGCCATGCCACGCATCCAGTTGAGGTCGGCGCCGGCCGAGAAGCTTGCGCCCTCGCCGGTCAACACCACCGCCCGGACCGTGTCGTCGGCGTCGAGGTCGGCCAGGACGCTCGTCAGCGAGGCGATCAGCGCGTCGTCGAAGGCGTTGTGCACGGCCGGCCGGTTCAGGGTGATGGTGGCCAGGGTTCCGGAGCGCTCCAGAAGGACGGCATCAGTCATGAGTTAAGCCCGGTAGGTAATGTGCAAGAAAGGATACAACGGCGTATAATGCGAATTATTCTTATTTGAGTAATCATCCGTGCGGTTGTCCGAGTTGCCCAAAGGCGCGCCCGCCATGGTCCAGGATGTTGAAGATGCCCACCCCGCCGATCCTATCGCCCAGCGCCTGCGCGATCTGGGCTTTGTCAGCGGCGAGCCGGTGCGCATTGTCGCCCGTGGGCCGCTCGGCGGCGATCCGCTGCTGGTACAGATCGGTTCCACGCGCTTTGCGCTGCGCCGGTCCGAGGCGGCGCGGGTGACTGTCAGACAGGAGGCCACGGCATGAGCGAAACCATCCTGCGCATTGCCCTGGTGGGCAATCCCAACTGTGGCAAGACGGCCCTGTTCAACCAGCTCACCGGCGGCCGGCAGAAGGTCGCCAATTACGCCGGCGTTACCGTGGAACGCAAGGAAGGCCGCTTCGTGGCGCCATCGGGCCGCAGCTTCCAGCTGCTCGATCTCCCCGGCGCCTACAGTTTTGCCGCCACCAGCCCG
The DNA here is from genome assembly GCF_036499745.1 of Pinirhizobacter sp. Taxonomy (NCBI): domain Bacteria; kingdom Pseudomonadati; phylum Pseudomonadota; class Gammaproteobacteria; order Lysobacterales; family Rhodanobacteraceae; genus Pinirhizobacter; species Pinirhizobacter sp. The sequence goes on along the minus strand of NZ_DASYDG010000030.1, from coordinate 24,283 downwards.
GATGAAGCCATCACCCGTGATGTCTGCCTGGGGCGCTACCCGGGCGAGGCCGCGCCCGACCTCATCGTCTGTGTCGCCGATGCCACGAACCTGCGCTTGCACCTCCGATTCGTGCTGGAAGTGCGCCGCCTGGGCCGACCGGTGGTACTGGCGCTGAACATGATGGATGCGGCCAAGCGGCGAGGCATCGTGATCGACGTGGACGAACTGCAGCGGCGCCTTGGCGTGCCGGTGGTGCAGACCATCGCCGTGCAGCGTGGCGGTGCGAAGGCATTGATCGAGCGTGTCGATGGCGAGGTGCCGGAGGCCGCGCCCTCCGATCCGATTCCGCTGACAGCCTCCGAAGTGCATGCCGAAGTCCGTGAGCTCCTGGCTGCCACCGTCACTACACCGCGCCAGACCGCCGCTGTCGACGACGCCCTGGACCGCTGGGCGCTGCATCCGGTGATGGGCATGGTGATCCTGGCCGGGTTGATGTTCTTCATCTTCCAGGCGGTTTTCTCGTGGGCGAAGCCGGTGATGGATGGCATCCAGGCGGGTATTACCTGGCTTGGTGCCTGGGTCACCGCTTTCCTGCCTGCCGGCAGTGCCCTGCACAGCCTGTTGAATGACGGCGTGTTCGCAGGCCTGGGTGCCGTGCTGGTGTTCCTGCCGCAGATCCTGATCCTGTTCTTCTTCATCCTGGTGCTGGAGGAATCCGGCTACCTGCCGCGTGCGGCGTTCCTGCTCGACCGCACGATGTTCAAGGCGGGCCTTACCGGCCGCGCTTTCATTCCACTGCTGTCCAGCTTCGCCTGCGCCATTCCCGGGATCATGGCCACGCGCAGCATCAACGACCCGCGCGACCGCCTGACCACCATCATGGTGGCGCCGTTGATGACGTGTTCTGCGCGGCTGCCGGTTTATACCTTGCTGATCGCAGCGTTCATCCCGCACCGCATCGTGGGCGGGGTGTTCAACCTGCAGGGCATCGTGCTGTTCGTGCTGTATTTCGCCGGGATCTTCAGTGCACTGGCGGTGGCCTGGGTAATCAAGCGCATGCGCCGCGACAAGAGCGAGCACGCATTGATCATGGAACTGCCTTCCTATCGCGTGCCGCACGCGCGGGACATCGCCCTGGGCCTGTGGGAGCGCAGCAAGATCTTCCTGCGCCGGGTGGGCGGCATCATCCTGGCGCTTACCGTGCTGCTGTGGTTCCTGGCGAGCTTCCCCGGGCCGCCGGCCGACGCCACGCTGCCGGCGATCGACTACAGCCTGGCAGGGCGCATCGGACATCTATTGCACTACATCTTCGCGCCGATCGGCTTCAACTGGCAGATCTGCGTGGCGCTGGTGCCGGGACTGGCCGCGCGCGAGGTGGCCGTGGCGTCGCTGGGCACGGTGTATGCCATGTCCGGTGGCGAAGACGCCGTCGTGTCGCAACTGGGAACACTGATTTCCCATCAATGGTCGCTGGCCACGGCGCTGTCGTTGCTGGCCTGGTACGTGTTCGCGCCGCAGTGCATGTCCACGCTGGCGGTGATCCGCCGCGAGACCAACTCCTGGCGCAATGTGGCGATTGCCGCGGGCTACCTGTTCGGCCTGGCGTACCTGGCTTCGTTTGCTACCTACCAGATCGCGGCGGCGCTCTCATGACCGCGTTTGCTGTCATCCAGGCCATCGTCATCGGCATCGTGGTGTTGCTGGCCTCGGTGTCCGCGTTCCGCAAGCTGTTGCCGAAGACGGCGACGCGGGTGCAGGCACGAATGTCCGCGTCGTTGAATGCGCCATCGCAGGCCAGGTGGCTGCGGGCCTTGGGACAGCGCATGCAGCCCAAGGCGGCCACGGGAAGCTGTGGCGACGGCTGCGGTAGTTGTGGAAGCTGTGGGCCGAAGCCCGTGGGCAACCAGCCGGACGTCCAGCCGCTGCATTTCCGGCCGCGCCCTCGGCCCTGAGCCCTCGCTAGCCGAGCTCGGCGGAGATGTCCGCCGCCGCCTTGCACAGCGTGCGCACCGTCATCGCCATGTCGATGGAGGATCCTTCCCGGGCGATGAACGGCACGGTGAGTGCGCACACGGCATGTCCGTGTTCGACGATGGGCGCGGAGAGATCCGTGACGCCACCGACCACGTGGCTGGGTGCCGAGGCGTAGCCTTTCTCGCGGATCTTCGTCAGCCGGCGGAGCAGGGCCTTGCGCTCGACGCTCTCGTCGTGCGCTTCGACGATATCCAGCCAGTGGTCCCTGACGGCATCGCCTTGCCAGGCCAACAGCACCAGGCCGGAAGTTGCCTGGGCCATGGGGCGGCGGTGCCCGACGCGCACCACCAGGCCGATGTCGCCGGGTGGGTCGATGCGCGCCACCACCACGATCTGTTCGCCCGAAGGCACCACCAGGTGGCAGCTCTGTTCGATTTCGCCTGCCAGGCGATGCATCACGGGCAGGGCGGTTTCTACCGCATTCTTCACAGGCGGCTGTTCCATGCCCAGCCGGAACAGGCGCGGGGTGATGGCGTAGCTGCCGTCGCCTTCGCCACGGGCGATGTAATCGCGTTCCTCCAGTACCTGGAGCATGCGGAAGATCTCGCCGCGCGAGCGGCCGACACCCTCGGAGATTTCGGCAATACTCAAGGGTGCCGGCGCCGCCGCCAGCAGTTCGATGATGTCCAGGCCCTTATCCAGGGCGGGGGCTCGGTATTTGGTCGGTTCCTTGGCCATGTCCGCTTCGTTTGTGATGACGTGCAAGCTTGCCTGATCGGAAAGGCGGCGCGCCATGCCTGGTTTTGCTGCACTGCGTCTTGTGCGTGCATGAACATTAAGTTCATATTTGCACAACGTGTGCACCGGTGACCACAGGAGCAGTCAATGGCGAGCGCCACCCCGTTACCGATGCCGGCCAGCCGACAGGCGGCCCAAGGCCTGATCGGTCCATTGGTATTGATCGTTGCGTTGTTCTTCCTCTGGGGCCTGGCCAACAACCTCAACGACGTGCTGGTGGCGCAGTTCAAGAAGTCGTTCGTGTTGAGTGACTTCCAGGCAGGACTGGTACAGAGCGCGTTCTACCTCGGGTATTTCCTGATAGCCATGCCGGCCGGCTTGTTCATGCGCCGCTTCGGCTACAAGAGCGCGGTGGTGTTCGGCCTGGTGCTGTACGGCGCGGGCGCCTTCCTGTTCTGGCCGGCGGCAAGCCTTGGCACCTATGGCCTGTTTTTGTTCGCACTGTTCGTGATCGCCAGCGGGCTGGCGTTCCTGGAGACATCGGCCAATCCGTTCGTGACCCTGCTGGGGCCTCCTGAGTCGGGCACGCGCCGGTTGAACCTGGCGCAGGCTTTCAACCCGTTGGGCTCGATCACAGGCGTGCTGGTGGGCCAGCACTTCATTTTCTCCGGCATCGAACACACACCGGCGCAGATGGCCGCAATGGATGCAGGCACGCGCGCGGCATACCTGGCGCAGGAAACCAGCGCGGTGCAGTGGCCGTACTTCGTGATCGGCGTGGTGGTTCTGGCGTGGGCCGCGTTGATCGTAGTCACCCGGTTTCCGGTAGCCGAGGTCGCTACTGATCAAGCACCTGCACGCCATGGCGTGATGGGCCGCCTGCTGCGCGACCGTTCGTTCGTGTTCGCGCTGGCCGCGCAGTTTTTCTATGTGGGGGCGCAGGTGGGCGTATGGAGCTACCTGATCCGCTACGTGCAATTCGGTATGCCGGGAACGCCGGCGAAGGAAGCGGCCAATTTCCTTACCGCGTGCCTGGTGGCCTTCATGGCCGGGCGATTCATCGGTACGGCCTTGATGAAGCGCGTACCGGCCGAGCGCCTGTTGATGGGTTTTGCCGCCATCAATGTGGCGCTGGTGCTCGTTGCCATGACGATGCCGGGCATGGTGGGCGCCTGCGCGCTGGTGGCCTGCAGCTTCTTCATGTCGGTGATGTACCCGACCATCTTTGGCCTGGGTGTGCGTAACCGCAACGATGACGAGCGCAAGATCGGCTCGGCGCTGCTGGTGATGACCATCATCGGCGGCGCGGTACTCACCGCGGGGCTCGGCGCTGTATCGGACCGGTTCGGCATCGCCCATGCGATGGTGGTGCCGGGTATTGCCTTTGTGGTGGTGGCTGCTTTCGCGCGGCACCATGTGCGGGCGCGCGCCTGATGCCGGGCGAGGACGCCGCGGATCAGACTGCCTCAGGTCAGGCCGTTCCCGGGCAGACCTCTTCTCGTCGGGTGTTCGCCCTTGACCTTCGCAACGACGCTCAGGCGATTGCCGAGTACGAGCGCTGGCATCGCGCCGACACCATCTGGCCGGAGGTGGTCAAGTCCATCCGCGACGCCGGCATCGACGACATGCGCATCTATCGCACCGGCAACCGGCTGGTGATGGTGATGGAAGCCGGGGCCGGCTACGACGCGGCGGCCAAGGCTGCCTCGGATACTACCGATCCGCACATTCAGGCATGGGAACGGCTGATGGACACCTTCCAAAAGCGCCTGCCGTGGTCTGCCGAGGGGCAGAAATGGGTACCGATGGACGAGATATTCAGGCTGCCGTGAAGCATCCCGTCGTGAAGGTGCTACCAGAGCGCGTCGCGACTGATCGCTTTGACGTCGGTCTGGCCACATAGCGCCATCGTCGTACTCAATTCCTTACGGATGATCTCGATCGCGGCGGTCACCCCAGGCTGGCCCATCGCGCCCAATCCATAAAGGAACGCCTTGCCTATCAGCGCGCCGCGCGCGCCAAGCGCCAGTGCCTTGAACAGCGCCTGGCCGCTTGTGACGCCGCCGTCGAACAACACTTCGCAGCGATCGCCCACTTCCTGCACCACGGCGGGCAGGGCATCGATGCTGGCCGGTGCGCCGTCGAGCTGGCGGCCGCCATGGTTGGATACCACGATGGCATCCACACCGTGGTCGGCGGCAAGTTTCGCATCGCGCGAATCCATGATGCCCTTGATGATCAACTTTCCGGGCCATTCCTGGCGAATCCATGCCAGGTCCGCCCAGGTGAGGGTGGGATCGAACTGGCTGGCGATCCACTGCGCCAGGGTGGTGAGGCTGTCGCCACCGATGCGCCCGGCGAGATTGCCGAACGAGCGGCTGGGCGCGCGCAGCACGTTCCACATCCAGCGCGGCTTGCTCATGATGTCCAAGGCGTTGCGCAGGGTGAGCTTCGGCGGCACGGAGAGGCCATTCTTGATTTCCCGGTGACGCTGGCCCTGGATGGTCAGGTCAACCGTAAGCATCAGTGCCGAACACTTCGCCGCGTGGGCGCGCTGGATCAGTTCGCGGGTGAAGCCGCGGTCGCGCATCACGTATACCTGGAACCAGAACGGCGTGGAGCTTGCCGCTGCCACCTGCTCGATCGAGCAGATGGACATCGTGCTCAGGGTGAAGGGAATACCCGCTTCCGCCGCGGCGCGTGCGCCCAGGATCTCGCCACTGCCGTATTGCAGTCCGGTAAGCCCCGTGGGCGCGATGGCCAGCGGCAGGCTCACCGGCTGGCCGATGAAGCTGGTGGCCAGGTTGCGCTGGTCGACGTCGATCATCACCCGCTGGCGTAGCTTGATCCGGTCAAGTGCGCGGACGTTCTCGCGAAGGGTGGCTTCGTCGTACGAGCCCCGGTCGGCGTATTCGAAGAAGGCGCGAGGCACGCGGCGGCGCGCCAGTTCGCGCAGGTCCGCCACGTTGGTGATGATGGTCATGGTCTAGCCCGTCATGACGACAGGCGCATCCTGCCATACCGGGCCATCGGGGAAGCGGTGGGCATCGATCGAGGCCTGGTGCATTTCGGCCGAGAAGCCTGGCGCCGCCGGGGCGATGTAGCGACCGTTGCGAAGGATCACCGGATCGACGAAATGCTCGTGCAGGTGATCGACGAACTCGATCGCACGATCGTCCTTGGCCCCGGTGATGGCGACGTAGTCGGCCATCGCCAGGTGTTGCACCAGCTCGCACAGGCCCACGCCTCCCGCATGCGGGAAAACGCGCACGCCGAACTTCGCCGCCAGCAGCAGGATGGCCAGGTTCTCGTTCACCCCGCCCACGCGCGCGGCGTCGATCTGGATCAGGTCCACGCTGCCGGCCTGCAGCAGCTGCTTGAACATCACCCGGTTGTGGGTGTGCTCGCCGGTGGATACCGGCGTGCCGATGGCGCGGCGGATGGCGGCATGGCCCAGGATGTCGTCGGGGCTGGTGGGTTCTTCGATCCAGGCCAGACGGAAGCTTTCCAGCTGGTGCATCCATTCGATGGCCTGCGGCACGTCCCAGCGCTGGTTGGCGTCCACGGCAATGGCAATGTCCGGGCCGACGGCTTCGCGTGCCAGGCGGCAGCGTCGCATGTCGTCTTCCACATGCGCGCCCACTTTGAGCTTGATGGTGTTGAAGCCGTCGGTCACCGCCTCGCGTGCCAGGCGCTGCAGTTTTTCGTCGCTATAGCCCAGCCAGCCGGGCGATGTCGTATAGGCGGGATAACCTTCCTCAAGCAGCCGGGAGATGCGCGCGGCCCGGTGCGGCTGGGCCGCGCGCAGCATTCCCAGCGCCTCATCCGGCGTGAGGGCGTCGGTGAGGTACCGGAAATCGATGGTGGCCACGAGGGCCTCGGGGCTCATCTGCGCGATGAAGCGCCACAGGGGCAGGCCCTCGCGGCGCGCGGCCATGTCCCAGGCGGCATTGACCACCGCGCCGATGGCCATGTGCATCACACCCTTTTCAGGGCCAAGCCAGCGCAGTTGCGAATCGCCCACCAGGCGTGCGGAGAAACCGCCCAGGTCGTCCACTACGTCGGCAAGGTCAAGGCCCACCACGTGCGGGCGCAAAGCATCGAGCGCGGCCGTCTGTACGTCGTTGCCGCGGCCGATGGTGAAGACCAGGCCATGGCCTGAGAGCTCGCCTTCGTCGGTGCGCAGGACCACATAGGCGGCTGAATAATCAGGATCGGGGTTCATCGCATCGGAGCCGTCCAGTTCCCGCGACGTGGGGAAACGGACGTCGACGGTTTCAAGCGCGGTGATCCTGGCCATGGTCAGCGGTCCGCCCGATGGGCATGCGCCACCTGGCGCTGCTCGCCCAGGCCTTCGATACCCAGTTCCATCACGTCGCCAGCCTTGAGGTAGGTGGGCGGCTTCAGGCCCAGCCCCACACCCGCCGGTGTGCCGGTGCTGATCACATCGCCCGGCATCAAGGTCATGTAGCGGCTGATGTAGCTCACCAGTTTCGCCACGCCGAACACCATGTTCCGGGTGTTGCTGGACTGGTATCGATGCCCGTTGACGCTTAGCCAGAGATCCAGGTTCTGCGGATCGGGAATATCGTCGGTGGTGACCAGCCACGGGCCCAGCGGGCCGAAGGTGTCGCAGCTCTTGCCCTTCACCCACTGGCCGCCATGCTCCATCTGAAATTCGCGCTCGGAAAGGTCGTTGACCACCATGTAGCCGGCAACATGGCTTAGCGCCTGGGCTACCGTTACATCGCGCGCGACCGTGCCGATCACCACGCCCAACTCCACTTCCCAGTCGGTCTTCACCGAGCCACGCGGGATCACCACGTCGTCGTTCGGGCCCATGATGGCCGTGGTGGCTTTCATGAACAGCACCGGCTGTTCGGGAATCGGTGCGCCGGTCTCGGCGGCGTGGTCGGCATAGTTCATGCCCACGCAGATCATCTTGCCCACGTTGCCCACGGCGGAACCAAGGCGGACGCCGGCCTCGACGCGTGGGAGGGTGGAAGGATCGATCGACGCCAACGTCTTGAGCGATGCAGGCGACAAGGTGGCGCCGGTGATGTCGGGAACCTTGCCGCCCAGGTCTCGCAGCACGCCATCGGCATCCACAAGACCTGGACGCTCGGCTCCGGGATTGCCATGTCGAAACAGTTTCATCGATACATTCCTAGTTCGACCAGCCGCCGTCGATGACGTGCACGGTGCCGGTGGTGAAAGACGATTCGTCGGAGGCCAGGTACACGGCGAGCGCGGCGATTTCCCCAGGTGTCCCCAGGCGGTCCATCGGCTGGCGGTCGGTGAAACTTTTCCAGACCGCCGCTTCATCGCCACCCAGGGCACGTACACGTTCACCCAGTGATGGCGTCTTCACCGTGCCGGGGCAAATGGCATTGCAGCGCACGCCGCGCGATACGTAATCAGCCGCGATGGAGCGGGTGAGGCCGATCACCGCGGCCTTGGTGGTGCCATAGGCAAAGCGGTTGGGCACGCCCTTGATGCTTGACGCCACCGAGGACATGTTCACGATGCTGCCTTGCCCGCGTTCGAGCATGCCCGGAAGCACGGCGCGGCAAAGGTGGAACATGCTGTCCACGTTGATGGCGAACGAACGCCGCCACGCGCTTTCGTCAGTATCCAGGATGGTCCCGGCATGGACGAAGCCTGCGCAGTTGAACAACACGTCCACCGGATGCTTCGCGATGGCGGTGATGGCGGCCAGGTCGGTAACGTCCAGCACCTGCGTGGCGATGCCGGGGTGTTCTTCGGCCAGCGACGCCAACGCCGAAGCATCGATGTCGGTCGCCAGCACCTGCGCACCTGCAGCGGCGAAGGCCAGCGCGGTGGCGCGGCCGATACCGGCACCGGCGGCAGTGACGAAGGCGCGTTTGCCCGCCAGGCGGCGGGAAGTCTCAAGGGTCATTGGCGGGCCATGGCATGTGCGGGAAGGGATTGGCGGGAGAGGTCCAGGCGGTAGAAACGCGCCGCGTTACCGCCCATCAGCGCCGCCTCGTGATCTGGCGTGAGTGCACGGACGTAGCGCAAGGCCAGTCGCAGCCACGTGGCGTAATCGCAGCGCAACGTCGCCACCGGCCAGTCGCTGCCCCACATCAGGCGCGCGGGCCCGAAGCTTGAGAACAGGTGTTCGACGTACGGCGTGATGGTGGACGGATCCTGATCGGGCGTGAGCTGGGTCAGGAGACCTGAGAACTTGCAGTGCACATTGGGGTACCTGGCCAGCCGCTCGATGCACGTGGCCCAGCGCGAGAAACTGCCATCGGCAAGGTCGGGTTTGGCGCCGTGGTCCACCGCCACGCGAAGCCGTGGCTCGCGGTCGAGCCGCCGCTGCAGCGCAGGCCATTGCGATGGTCCTACCAGGGCATCGAAGGCCAGTTCGCGCGCGTGCAAGCTGGTGAATGCAGCGTCGATGCATGCGCTGTCGAGCCAGTCCGGGTCCTCGATGTCCTGCGCCATGGGGCGTAGTCCCACCAGCAGGTTGCGTCCGTCGATGGCCAGCGCCGCGATGCGTGAGTCGACATCCGGTGCTTCAAAATCCACCCAGCCCACCACGCCTGCCACGCTGGCGTCCTGGCGTGCCAGTTCGAACAGGAAGCGGGTTTCGTCCTCGCTGGGAGCCGCCTGCACCAGTACACACGCTTCGACTCCGGCTTCGTCGCGGATGGCGGCGATGTCCTGGGGAAGAAAATCCTGGCGCAGGGACGCCGGCGCCCCGGCCAGCCAGCCGTAATCGCCGCGGGAAGGTTTCCAGTAGTGCTGGTGGGCGTCGACGATCATGCCGCTACCAGGCCTTCGTCGCGCAGGCGCGCCCATAACGTGGCCGGCAGGGAAGCGGCCATGCGCCGCGTGGCGGCATGCACTTCATCAGGGGAGCGCAGCCCGCAGACCACGGTGGCCACGGCCGGATGCATGAGCGGGAATTGCAGCGCCGCCGCGCCGATGTCGACGTGTTCGGCGCGGCCGATGTCGTAGTAGCGCTGGGCCCGTGCGCGGATCGTTTCGCTGACTGGCTCGTAGTTGTAGGTACTGCCTGGTCCGTCCCCGGCGCCGAGAAGGCCTGAGTTATAGGGCGCACCCGCCATGATCGCCACGCCGCTGCGATAGGCCATGGACATCACCCGAAGGCTCTGCGCCTGCTCGAACAGGGTGAAGCGGCCGGCCAGCAGGATGGTGTCCAGTTCGAAGCGCGGCATCACTTCCAGGCACACGGATTCTTCATTCACGCCGATGCCGACCGCCCGGCATACACCCTGGTCGCGAAGTGCCGCCATGGCGGGAAGGGCCTCGTCGAGCGCCTGCTGCAATACGGCCGACGCGTGTTCGCCATGGACGAGGCTGCCGATGTCATGCAGCAGCAGGATGTCGACGTGGTCGGTGCGGAGCCGGCGCAGGCTCTCTTCCACCGAACGCATGACGCCGTCCCGGCTGTAGTCGAATACCGCGTGCCGGCCGTCGACGGCGAAGCCGTCACCGGTCGGTGCGCTGCCATGCTCAACGAGCCGGCCGACCTTGGTGGAAAGGGTGAATCGGTGACGATGGATGCCGGCCAGGGCATCGCCCAACCGGCTTTCCGACAGTCCGTAGCCGTAATACGGGGCCGTATCGAAATGGGTCATGCCCGATTCGAAGGCGGCGGCAACGGCCGCCTGGGCCACGGCATCGTCGACGCCGGAATAAAGGTTGCCGATGGGCGCCGCACCGAACGAGAGCGGCGACAACGCCCCGACCCGCGATTTCAAGCGGTCAGTGCGGTCGGGCGCCTCGCCGGGGAGGGACATCGGGATTCCGTCGTCTTGTGTGTATATGAACTTTACGTTCATATGTGTACAAAGCCAAGCTGCGATGCAACAACCTCCGCGCGATGCGCGAGGTATTCATTCGCCGCTCCGTTTCGAGCCAGGGTGCGGCTCCATCGAGGGATCGGGCCTGTCCGCGTCCGCCTTCCCGCGCTGGGCCCGCAGCTGCACCCAGCGCACCGCAAGATTCAGCGAAAACCAAAGGGCGATCGCCGCCAGGGGCCACGCCAGGCCTCGCGGCCAGAACACGCCGATGGCGCCCAGCACCAGCAGCCCGAAGAAGCCTGCAAGCACCGGTCCGGTTTCGGTGTCGCCCAGGACGCGGCGTTCGCTCAACGCGGCGCCCACGGTATTGGCCAGGCGCAGTGCGCTGGCGGCGGCGCGGCTGGAGCTGCCACCGGACCGGGACGGACGTGGCGGGCGGGGTTCGCTGCTGGCCACGCGCTCGCGGCCTCGCGAACGTCGCGACGGCGCCAGAACGATCTCGGTAGCGTTCTCAAGGTCCGTTTCATACTGCCGCGCCATCTGCCCGGCGAAGCCCTCATCTTCGATGGCCACGTCGATCTCGCGGTTGCCCAGCCAGCTTTGGATGTTGAGGTTGGACGAACCCACGCGCGCCCACTGGCCGTCGGCTACCGCTGTTTTCGCGTGCAGCATCGAACCGTTCCATTCGAACACCCGGACACCGGCCTTCAACAACGGTTTGTAACCGGCGCGCGACATACCGGCCACCAGCGGGATATCGCTTGTGCCCGGCACCAGCAGGCGCACGTCCACGCCGTCGCGCGCGGCCGCGCAAAGCGCCTGCACGTAGGGCGCGATGCCCACGAAATAGGCATCGGTCAGCCACAGGGATTTCGTTGCCAGCGCCGCGATCATCTGGTCCAGGCGATAGGTGCCGGCCGTGTACGGCTGGTTGGCCACCACCCGAAGGGCGATATTCCCCACCTCAGGACAAGCCACCGGCGGCGGCAGTTCCAGCGGATCGGCGATATCGGCCCAGCTGTCGAAGAAAGCGTTGTCCAGTTCCGCCACGGCCGGCCCACGGATCGATACGCCGGTATCGCGCCAGGGTGGGATGTCCTTCTTCGGGTTACCCAGCCACTTGGCACTGATGCACACGCCTGAAAGAAAACCCAGGCGTCCATCGGTGGTCAGGAGTTTGCGGTGGTTGCGGCTTACCCAGCCGAAGGGGCTGCCGATGCGCGGCGGATTATGGATGCGCACCTGGCCACCGGCGGCGCGCAGCGGCGTCCAGAACGATGGGCGCGATTGCCCCAGGCAACCCACCCAGTCGCTGATCACCGCCACGAACACGCCGGCGCTGGCGCGTTCCACCAGGGCATCGCGGAACGCCCGCCCCACTTCGTCGTCGCGAATGATGTAGTTCTCGAGGAAGATCCGCTCTTTGGCGTTTTTGATGGCCTCGAGCCATTGATCGAAATGCACCTGGGCGTCGATCATCAATTCGACGTCGTTTCCGGCAACCAATGGTGCGCGCGCGGAGCGGCTCAGCGCCTGTTCGGCCAGGCGCCGGTCCGACGCTGCCTGGCGGGCGTGGCGGGAAGTCATGGAGGCAGGGGTTTCCGTGCGTGCGATGAAAGCGAGTCTGGCATGATGCCGTGCATGCCGTCATCGGAGCGTTTACCGGGCCTCGCCGCCTGCATGCCGCCTGACCGCGGGCGGTCATGGCGCTTGCGGTATCCTAGGCACCTGGCCGCATAGCCCCCATATCGACCCCATGACCGAAGCTTCCCCTTATTCCCCGCGTGATGCCACGCCGCAACAGCGCCGCCCCAGTATCGGCGTTCGCGTCGGCAATGTACTGGTGGGTGGTGGTGCGCCGGTGGTGGTGCAGTCGATGACCAACACCGACACCGAAGACCCGGCAAGCACCGCCAAACAGATCGCCGAACTGGCGCGCGCAGGCTCCGAACTGGTACGCATCACGGTCAATACACCGGCCGCCGCGGCCGCTGTGCCGCGCATCGTCGAGCGCCTTGACATGATGGGCGTGCAGGTGCCGATGATCGGCGACTTCCATTACAACGGCCACCAGTTGTTGCAGGGCGAGCCCGCCTGCGCCCAGGCGCTGGCCAAGTACCGCATCAACCCCGGCAATGTCGGGTTCGGCAAGAAGAAAGACACCCAGTTCGCCTCGATCATCGAGTTCGCACTGAAGTACGACAAACCCGTTCGCATCGGCGCCAACTGGGGCTCGCTGGATCAATCGATGGTGGCGGCGCTCATGGATGAAAACTCCACGCGCAGCGATCCCTGGGATGCCAGCCACGTGGCACGGGAAGCACTGATCCGTTCGGCGCTGGATTCCGCCGCCCGCGCGGAGGAAATCGGACTGCCGCGAAACCGCATCATCCTTTCGTGCAAGGTTTCCGGCGTACAGGAATTGATCGCCGTGTACCGTGATATCACCACCCGCGGCGATTACGCCCTGCACCTGGGCCTGACCGAAGCCGGCATGGGTTCGAAGGGCATCACCGCCTCCGCCGCGGCGCTGGCGGTGTTGATGCAGGAAGGCATCGGCGACACCATCCGCATCTCGCTTACCCCCGAACCCGGCCAGTCGCGCACCAACGAGGTGATCGTGGCGCAGGAACTGCTGCAGACCATGGGACTGCGCGCGTTCACCCCCCTGGTTACCGCGTGCCCGGGCTGCGGTCGCACCACCAGTGAATTCTTCCAGGAACTGGCAAAGACGGTGCAGGCGCACGTGCGCGGAAAGATGCCCGAATGGCGGGTGAAGTACGACGGTGTGGAAAACCTCACCCTGGCCGTGATGGGTTGCATCGTCAACGGTCCGGGCGAGTCGCGCCACGCCAACATCGGCATCTCGCTGCCGGGCAACGGTGAGGCGCCCTCGGCGCCGGTGTTCATCGACGGTGAGAAAGCCATGACCTTGCGCGGCGACAACATCGCCGATGAGTTCGTCGGCATCCTCGACAACTACGTCGAAACGCATTACGCCCAGCGATAGTTCATGCAGGAGTTGATCCTGCGTTCACTGCCGCCATGGGAATACACTCAGGCGTTTTCACCCATGGAGCATTGCATGACCGCCAGGCAACCCCGGCTTACCCTCAACGACGGCCACACGGCGCCGCAACTGGGCTTCGGCGTATGGCAGATCGATGACAACGTGGCGACCGAGGCCGTGGCCAGCGCCATCAAGGCCGGCTACCGCTCCGTCGACACCGCCGCCATCTACGGCAACGAGAAAGGCACCGGGGAAGGCCTGCGCCGTGGCGGCGTTCCCCGCGAGGAGATTTTCCTCACCACCAAGCTATGGAACGCCGACCAGGGCTTCGACAGCACGCTTCGCGCCTTCGACAAAAGCCTGAAGCTGCTGGGCACCGACTACGTGGACATGTACCTGATCCATTGGCCAATGCCGGCGAAGGGCACTTACGTCGATACCTTCAGGGCGATGATCCGCCTGCGCGACGAAGGTCGCATCCGCAGTGTCGGTGTGTCCAACTTCAATCCCGCCCACGTGGACCACCTGATCGCCGAGACCGGCGTCGCTCCTGTGGTCAACCAGATCGAGCTGCACCCGGACTTCCAGCAGAACGATGTGGTGAAACACAACCGGGCGAAGAACGTCGTTACCGAATCATGGAGTCCGCTGGGGCAGGGCGGCGATCTGCTGAAGAATCCAACGCTATCGCAGATCGCCGGGGCCCATGGCAAGTCCGTCGCCCAGGTGATCCTGCGCTGGCACCTGCAGACCGGCCACATGGTGATCCCCAAGTCGCAGACCCCGGCGCGCATCGAGGAAAACTTCGACGTGTTCGATTTCCTGCTAAGCACCGCGGACATGCAGAAGATCGCCGGACTCGATGCAGGCCACCGCATCGGGCCGAATCCGGACAGCCTGAACTAAGCCCAGCCCCACATGCCCGCGGGCTGTTTCTCCCGCACCAGTGCCGCGGCATGATCCAGGAACGCATCGCGCGATAGCTCAACGGCGCCCATGCTCAACAGGTGTGGGTTCGTCACCTGCGCATCGAGCAGCGGCATGCCATTGCTTTCGAGCAGCCGGCACAGGGCGATCAACGCCGCCTTGGAGCCACCGGTGGCGTGGCTGAACATCGACTCGCCGCAGAACAGGCGACCCATGGCCAGGCCATAGATGCCGCCGACAAGCCTCTCGCCGTCCCACACTTCCACGCTGTGCGCGTGGCCGTCGCGGTGCAGGGCTTCGTAGGCGTGCATCATCGGCTCGCCGATCCACGTTCCGCGCTGGCCGGCACGTTCGCCGGCGCAGGCGCGGATGACCTGGCCGAAGGCCTTGTCGATGGTATAGGTCCATTCGCTGCGTGAAAGCAGCTTGCGCATGCTGTGGCTGACGTGGACGTTGGCGGTTTCAAACACGCAGCGCGGATCCGGCGACCACCACAGGATCGGTTCGCCAGGGTTGTACCAGGGGAAGATACCCTGGCGGTAAGCCGCCAGTAGCCTGTCGGTGGAGAGGTCGCCGCCGAAGGCGAGCAGGCCGTTGGGTTCTTCCAATGCCGTACGCGGGTCGGGGAAGGATTCAGGCACGCCAGGGTGCAGTTTCGGCAGGCGTATCATCGAGCTGGCGCGGTTGTGCAGGGCATGGCTTAAACGTCTTGCCGTTTAAGTTGCAAAAGGTCCCAGCGGTTGCCGTAGAGGTCCTCGAACACTGCAACCATGCCGTAGGGTTGCTCCTTGGGTTCGCGAATGAAGCGCACGCCGGCGGCGACCATGCGCGCGTGGTCGCGCCAGAAGTCGTCGGTGTTGAGGAACAGGAACACCCGGCCGCCAGCCTGGTTGCCGACGAACGGCTCCTGACCGGCATCGCTGGCCCGGGCCAGCAACAGCGAAGTACCGGCCGAACCTGGTGGTGCCACCACGACCCAGCGCTTGTCCTGATCGGGCTGGTAGGTATCTTCCACGAGGGTAAAGCCCAGCACCTGCGTGTAGAAGGCGATGGCTTCATCGTAGTCGCGGACGACCAGGGCGACGTGGACAATGGATTGCTTCATGCTTCGCTCCGCATAGCGTACGGGCTGTGTTCCATCAGTTCGTCACCATAAGCCTCGCGCGCGCGGCGTTCATGCCGCAACGCATCGGCGACGGCCTCGTGGAAACCCTCGTGCACCAGATAATGACGCGAATGCGTGCGTGTGGGCAGGAAACCACGTGCCAGTTTGTGCTCGCCCTGGGCGCCGGGCTCGAACGTGTGCAGGCCCCGGGCTATCGCGTATTCAATGCCGCGGTAATAGCAGAGCTCAAAATGCAGGCCAGGGACATCCACCACCGCGCCCCAGTAACGGCCATACAGCGTGCCGCCGCCGACCAGGAAAAACGCCATCGCCACCAGCTGGTCACCCATGCGTGCGGTGGCCACCTGCACATCGTTGCCGAAGGACTGGCCCAGATGGCGGAAGAAGGGCCGCGTAAGTGCCGCGTGGTTGCCCTTCATCTCGAAGGTGGATTCGTACAGCGCATGGATGGCGCGCCAGTCGGCGGCGGTCAACTCGGCGCCGCCCGTCATGCCGAGCGTCAGCCCGGACTCCTCAGCCTGTCGGCGTTCCTGGCGGATGTTCTTCCGCTTCTTCGACGACAGTGCGCCAAGGAAATCGTCGAAACTGCCGTAGCCCGGGTTGTGCCAGTGGAACTGCCAGTCGAAGCGCGGTAGCCAGCGCTCGTCGAAGGCGGGAAGATCGGCCTCCTCCAGGAAATTGGCGTGGACCGACGAAAGCCCAAGGCGCCCGGTCTCGGCCAGCAGGCCCGCCACCAGCTGCTTCTTGTGTTCGAGCGACGCGGCCAGGAGGCGCGGGCCAGGCACGGGCGAGTAGGGTGCGGCCGCCAGCAGTTTCGGATAGTAGTCGCCGCCGGCACGCTCGTAGGCGTGTGCCCAGGCGAAATCGAAGACGAACTCGCCGTGGGAATTGCCTTTCAGGTAGGCCGGCACCGCACCGAGCAGGCGTTCGCCTTCATACAGCGCCAGATGACGCGGCTGCCAGCCGTAGTCCGGACGCAGGCAGCCATGCACCTCCATCCCACGCAGGAACGCATGGGACACAAAGGGATTCCCGTCGCCGACGAGGGCATCCCAGTGGGCGGGATCCACGTCGGCAAGGCTGTCCAGGAAGCGGATCACCCCATCAGGTTCTGCTGATCCAGCCAGCGCTCGGCGTCCAGCGCCGCCATGCAGCCGAAACCGGCGGAGGTGACGGCCTGGCGATAGACATGATCGGCGACGTCGCCGGCGGCGAACACACCCGGCACGGAGGTCATGGTGGCCATGCCGTCAAGGCCGCTACGGATATGGATGTAGCCGTCGTGCATGTCCAGCTGTCCATCGAAGATGCCGGTGTTCGGGGTATGGCCGATAGCGACGAAGAAGCCGCTGACGGGGATGTCCCGCGTGGCGCCGGAGTTCACGTCCATCACGCGCACGCCGTTCACGCCCGAGGCATCGCCCAGCACTTCGTCCACCGAGTGATTCCAGACCAGCTCGATCTTGCCGGCGGCGGCCTTCTCGAACAGCTTGTCCTGCATGATCTTTTCAGCGCGAAGCTTGTCGCGGCGGTGCACCAGGTACACCTTGCGGGCGATGTTGGCCAGGTACAGCGCTTCTTCCACGGCGGTGTTGCCGCCGCCGATCACGGCCACGTCCTGGTCGCGGAAGAAGAAGCCGTCGCAGGTGGCGCAGGCCGACACGCCCTTGCCCTTGAAGTGCTCCTCGGAGGCCAGGCCCAGGTACTTGGCGGTGGCGCCGGTGGTGACGATCAGTGCGTCACAGGTATAGCTGCCGGCATCACCCTTCAGGTGGAAGGGACGCTCTGACAGCTCCACCGAGTGGATGTGGTCGAACACCATCTCCGTTTCGAAGCGCTCGGCATGCTCGGCCATGCGGTGCATCAGTTCCGGGCCCTGCACGCCTTTCTGGTCACCCGGCCAGTTGTCCACTTCCGTGGTGGTCATCAGCTGCCCGCCCTGCTGCAGCCCCGTGATCATCGTGGGCTTCAGGTTGGCCCGCGCGGCGTAAACGGCGGCCGTGTAGCCCGCCGGGCCGGAGCCCAGGATCAGCAGGCGACTGTGCTTGGGGGTGCTCATGTATAATCCTTGAGGTTTGAATGCGATTTGGGTGACGCGCTTAAGGGCACTTCTGAAGCCGGTTTCGAGGTCCAGTAACGACCTTTCGAGCCCGACAGAATGGGGAACCGGGCGCGTTGAATCAAGGTCGCAGGCGTAAGGCAAGAGTGCCGGACCCGTCCCCACGGGCCTGGCGTGTGACTTTCCCCACAGGATTTCCCAGCATGCGTATCGGTATTCCCTCAGAAACCAAAACCCTCGAAGGCCGCGTCGCCCTCGTCCCCGCCGCCGCCGCCGACCTCGTCCGCCGCGGCCACGAGGTGTTCATCCAGGCCGGCGCCGGCACCAAGAGCGGGTTTTCCGACGAGGACTACAGCAAGGTCGGCATCAAGATCGTCGCCGACGCCGCCGCCCTCTACGAGGCCGGCGAGTTGATCGTCAAGGTCAAGGAGCCGATCGCCGGCGACCTGGCCCTGCTGAAGAAGCACCACCTGCTGTTCTGCTACCTGCACCTGGCCGCCGAGCCCGAGCTCACCACCCGCCTGCTCGACATCGGCCTCACCGGCGTTGCCTTCGAGTCGGTCGACGAAAATGGCTCGCTGCCGCTGCTGCTGCCGATGTCCGTGATCGCCGGCCGCATCGCCACCCAGATCGGCACCACCCTCCTGCACCAGCCCAACGGCGGCAAGGGCAAGCTGCTGGGGGGCATGGCGTCCACCCCGCGCGGCAAGGTCGTGGTGCTGGGCGCTGGCGCCGCCGGTAGCAACGCCGCGGCCCTGGCGGCCAATGCCGGCGCCAATGTGGTGGTGTTCGACAAGCGCCAGGATCGCCTGGCCGAGATGATGGCCCTGGCCCCCAACGTTACCGCGCTGTACGCCTATGAGTCGTCGGTGGCCGAGGAAGTGGCTACGGCCGACATCGTTGTCGGCGCCGTGCTGATCCCGTCCGCCAAGGCCCCGCGCGTGGTCACCGCCGACATGGTCAAGACCATGGAGAAGGGCAGCGTGCTGGTGGACATCTCCATCGACCAGGGCGGCTGCTTCGAAACCTCCCGTCCCACCACGTGGAAGGAACCCACCTACACGGTGGACGGCGTCACGCACTTCTGCGTCACCAACATGCCCGGCGCCGTGCCGCAGACGTCCTCCATGGCCATCTCGGCGGCGATCCTGCCGTACGTGCAGCGCCTGGCCGGTGGCAACCAGTGGCGCGATTACGCCCCGCTGAAGGCCGGCATTAACGTTGAAGGGGGCAAGATCGTGCATCCGGCCCTGTCGATGGCATGATGTGCGCCAACGAACGAGCAGAACTGGCTATATAAGTGGCGCGAAGCGCAGGTAGTACCAAGAAGGAAAAAACCCCGGCTCCGGGCCTCAGCGACGAGGCACGGCGCCGCCTGCGCGAAGCCGGGGCCCTGTTGCTGCTGCCGCTGGCGCTGTATCTGCTGGTCTGCCTGTTCAGCTACAACGACCAGGACCCCAGCTGGGGCCACCTGGGCAATGTCGACCATGCCCGGAATTTCGGTGGGGCGGTGGGGGCGAACATCGCCAACATCTCCCGCTACATCTTCGGGCTGGTCTCTTATGTGTTCCCGGTATTGCTGCTGGTGCTGGGCGTGCAGGTGCTGCGCCACCACGGCGAGCGTACCGTGGCGCCGTGGGAGCCTTCGCTAAGGCTCATCGGCTACGTCTTCTTCTTCATTACCGGCCCGGCCCTGCTGTGGCTGAACTTCCACGACGCCGCCGTACTGCCGGAAGGCCCCGGCGGCATCCTGGGCCGCTGGGTGGGCAACGGCGTGTCGCGTGCCTTCGGTGACAAGGGCGCGCCGCTGTTGCTGCTGACGATGTTCCTGATCGCCGTCACCCTGGCCACGGGGCTGTCGTGGTTCAAGCTGATGGATATTGTGGGGCAGGGCGTGCTGAAGCTCGCCGGCTGGTTCGGCGGCAAGGTCAAGCAGGCACCGGAGGTCTACGCCGCCCGCCAGGCCCGCGCCGAGCGCGAAGTGGTGAAGAAGGTCGAGGCGGTGAAGCAGGCCAGGCGCGAGCCACTGCGTATCGAGGCGCCGGCAGCACCCGTGGCAAAGAGCGAGCGCGCCACCCGCGAAACACAGATTCCCCTCTTTACCGGCGCGGCCGCTGATGGCGAGTTGCCGCCGCTGTCGTTGCTGGATGAACCCCCGCCGCAGCCAGCGGGATATTCGGAAGAAACCCTCGAGGTGCTTTCGCGCCAGGTGGAGCTGAAGCTCAAGGATTTCCGCATCGAGGCCAAGGTGGTGGGGGTCTATCCGGGCCCGGTGATCACCCGCTTCGAACTGGAACCTGCCGCCGGCGTGCGCGGCAGCCAGGTGTCCAGCCTCGACAAGGACATCGCCCGCGGGCTTTCCGTGGTGAGCGTGCGCGTGGTGGACGTGATCCCGGGCAAGAACGTGATCGGCCTGGAAATTCCCAACACACGCAAGCAGATCGTCTACCTGTCGGAAATCCTGCGTTCGGAGAAATACGACCAGCTGAAGTCGCCGCTGGCGCTGGCGCTGGGCAAGGACATCGGCGGCAAGCCGTCGGTGGCCGACCTTGCCAAGATGCCTCACCTGCTGGTGGCCGGCACCACGGGCTCGGGCAAGTCGGTGGCGGTGAACGCCATGGTGCTGAGCCTGCTGTACAAGTCCAGCCCGAAAGACGTGCGCATGATCATGATCGACCCGAAGATGCTGGAGCTCTCGGTATACGAGGGCATCCCGCATCTGCTGGCACCCGTGGTCACCGACATGAAGGAAGCGGCCAACGCGCTGCGCTGGTGCGTGGGCGAAATGGAGCGCCGTTACAAGCTGATGGCGGCGGTGGGCGTGCGCAACCTCGGCGGCTTCAACAAGAAGGTGCGCGAAGCCGAGGCCGCCGGCCAGCCGATGCTCGATCCGCTGTTCCGGCCCAACCCGGACATGCCGGGCATGACCGCCGATCAGCTGCATACCTTGCCGCACATCGTGGTCATCATCGACGAATTCGCCGACATGATGATGATCGTCGGCAAGAAGGTGGAAGAACTCATCGCCCGCCTGGCGCAGAAGGCGCGCGCCGCCGGCGTGCATTTGATCCTGGCTACGCAGCGCCCGTCGGTGGATGTGATCACCGGCCTGATCAAGGCCAATATTCCCACCCGCATCGCCTTCCAGGTGTCGTCGAAGATCGACTCGCGCACCATCCTTGACCAGTCCGGCGCCGAGACCCTGCTGGGCCACGGCGACATGCTTTACCTGCCGCCGGGCACCGCCACGCCCGACCGTGTACACGGTGCGTTCGTGGACGATCATGAAGTGCATAACGTGGTCGAGTGGCTGCGCGCCCAGGGCAAGCCCGATTACATCGCAGGCGTGCTGGAAGAAGTGCAGTCCACCGGCGACGGGAAGTTCATCAACGACGCCGGCCTGCCGCAGGATGCCGAAGAAGGCGATGGTGATAACGCGCTTTACGACAAGGCCGTGCGCATCGTCACCGAATCGCGCCGGGCGTCGATATCCGGCGTGCAGCGGCACCTTCGCATCGGCTACAACCGCGCCGCCCGCCTCATCGAACAGATGGAGCAGGAGGGCGTGGTAAGCGCACCGCAACACAATGGCAACCGCGAAGTGCTGGCGCCGCCGCCTCCGGCGCGCTAAGCACCGCACCCATCCACCGTCAGCTTGCCCAGGTGTACCGCATGATCCGCCGCCTCGCCTTCCTTGCCTGTTTCCTTGCCGTAAGCGCCGCCCATGCCGCACCGGGCGCCGCACGCGAGCGACTGGATACCTTTGCCAAGGGCCTGCATTCGTTGAGCGGGAATTTCTCGCAGGTGTTGCTGGACGTGAACGGCAAGAAAGGCAAGGTAAGTTCCGGCACCCTGGCCCTGCAGGCGCCGCGCCAGTTCCGCTGGGAAACCACCGCCCCGTATAAGCAGACCATCGTTGCCGATGGCAGCCGCGTATGGCTGTACGACCCGGACCTGGACCAGGTAACGGTAAAGATCCAGAGCAGCGAGGAAGCTCATAGCCCGCTCACCGTGCTCACCGACGTCGGCCAGATCGACAAGAATTTCAAGGTGACCGAGCAGGGCGAGAAGGATGGCCTGGCGTGGCTGCGCCTTGCCTCCACCGGCAAGGATCCGCAGTTCGACTATGCCGATCTCGGCTTCGATGCGGCGGGTCTGAAAAAGATGTCGTTCAAGGATGCGCTGGGCAACACCACGCAGATCGAATTCTCCAACTGGCAGCGCAACGCCGAGCTGCCGGCGGCAACGTTCAACTTCACGCCACCGAAGGGCACCGACGTGGTCGGCGACGCCCCGGTGATCAGCACGCAACCGATCAAGGATTAACGCTGGCCGCGGCGCGAGGGGCGCGGCGGCAGCGGGCGGGCACAAGGGGAAGGGCGGGATGATGTATGTCGTCTGGGGCTTGGTGGGCGCGGTGCTGGGATTCGCGCTGCAGCAGGAATTTTTCGCCACCGTATTCGGCGCGATGCTGGGCATCGGCTGGGCCCGCATGTCGGGGCTGCGGCGCGATCTCAACCTTACGCGAAAGGAATTGGCCCAGGCGCGGCAAGCATTCGGCGCCGCGCCGCGCGCGGGTGATGCACCGCCGCGACCGGTGGCAAGCTATGGCTCGCCTGATACGGGCACGGCTCCGGTGCCTGACGGCGTGGGAGTGCCGGTTGGTGCCGGGGATGCCGTCCCGCCACCACTTCTTCCCGCCGGTGTGTCGGATCTACGGCCGACGGTGACCGATGCGGGTTGGACGGAGGGCACTGCACCGGGTGTGTCGCCGCCGGTACCTCCCGGTCCGCCTCCCATGCCACCGCGCGACACCGTCGCCCCCGCACAACCGCCTGTTCCGCCGCGCCCGACCTGGATCGATGCCGTGGTAACCCGTGTGCGCACCTGGTTCACCGAAGGCAATGTGCCGGTGAAGATCGGCATGCTGGTGCTGTTCGCCGGTGTCGCTGCCTTGCTGAAGTACGCCTCCGATGCCGGCATGTTCCATCTGCCGGTTTCCGTGCGCGTGGCGCTGGTGGCGTTGGCGGCGATCGTTGCGCTTGCCTTCGGCTGGCGGCAGCGTTTCAGGCGACGCGCGTTTGCGCTGTCGTTGCAGGGCGGTGCGATCGGCGTGCTGACCATCGACGTGTTTGCTGCCTTCCGCCTGTACGAACTGCTGCCTCCCACGGCGGCGTTCGGCATGCTGGTGGTGCTGGTCGCTGGCGCAGGCGTGTTGGCGGTACTGCAGGATTCGCTGGCGCTGGCCGTGCTGGGTCTGGTGGCCGGCTTCGCCGCACCCATCCTTACCAGCACCGGCCACGGCAGCCACGTGGCGCTGTTCTCCTACTACGCGCTGCTGAACCTTGGTGTGCTGGCCATCGCCTGGAAACGCGCGTGGCGCGTGCTGAACCTGCTGGGCTTCGTCGCCACCTTCGGCGTGGGCGCTGCCTGGGGCGTGCTGCAGTACAAGCCCGAACAGTTCGCCAGTACCGAGCCCTTCCTGCTGCTGAATTTCTTCTTCTACCTGGTTATTCCCTGGCTCTACCTGCGTCGCGCGGCACAGACACGCGAGCGAGTGCTTGATGCCTGCCTGTTGTTCGGCAATCCGCTGGTGAGCCTGCTGCTGCAAGGTGCGCTGCTGCGCTGGCAGGGCAAGGCGATGGCGGTGTCGGCGCTGGTGGCGGCGGTGGTGTACCTGGGCGTGGCTTACAGCGTGCGCAAGCAACGTGACCTGGGCGTCCTGCGCGACGCGTGGGCGGTGCTGGCGATCGGCTTTGCCACCCTTGCCGTGCCGCTGGCGCTCAGTGCAAGCGTCACCGCCGGCATCTTTGCGGTGGAGGGCGCGGGCCTGGTGTGGCTGGGCTGGCGACAGCAGCGCTGGTTCGCTCGTTGGTCGGGCCTTGGCCTGCAGGGGATTGCCGCGTTCGCATGGGCGGCGGGACACGTGCCTTCGTGGCAGGTGCCGGCGGTGGCCCATCGCAACTACCTCGGTGCGCTGTTGATCGCGGTGGGTGGTGCGGCCAGTACCTGGCTCTACCACCGTTATGGATCGGAGAAGCCGCGTTCGCGCATGGCAGCGGTGGTGTTGTTCGGCTGGACCATGGCGTGGTGGTTGCTCCCCACCACCGTGGAGATCGCCCACCACCTGACCGACGCGCACGCCGCGGCCGGCATCCTGGCCCTGGTGGGCATCACCGCCTGGGTGGTGGCAGAGCTTGCGCGCGGCGCGGTGCATGGGTTGGGAACGGCCATGCGGCTGGTGGTGGCGGGTCTTACATGGGCGTCGATACTGGTGATCGCACTATGCCTGGTGCCTTCATGGCAGGTGCTCGGTGGTTGGCTGTTGCTGGCAGTAGTGGCGACCTTCGCCAGTGGGTGGCGGGCAGTGGCATGTCTGCGGGGTCATCCTCGCCTGGCGGCCGCCACGCAGTTGGGATGGTGGTGGCGCGTGCCGGTGACGATAGCCTGCGCGCTGGTGGTGGCGATGGATGGCTGGCACTGGCTCGACGACAGCTGGCGGCTGCTGATGGTGGTGGCGCCAGCACTAGTGCTTTGGTTCATCGCATTGAGTCGCCCGGCATGGGTGCAACGGCCACTGCAAAAGGAAGATTCCGCGGTGGATCTTCTGCTGCACTCGTTGTTCGTGATGCTGGGTGTGATCTTCCTCTGCTCGTTGTTCGCCGAAGGTT